>JBPEWS010000213.1:0-2479 GCA_052032465.1 Pseudomonadales bacterium | reverse complement strand
TACCAAACAAAACACAAAGGCCAGCGCCAAATAAAACAACCCTTTCTGTTTTGGTGTTACTGACATTCGAACACCCTCAACACAGCGCTGCGCGAACGCGGGTTCACATCCACTTCTTGGGCACTCGCTTTAAGCGGCTTGCCAACGGCCTTCATCTCGGCCTTTTCATCCTGCACTGGCAGCCCTCTGAGTCTCGGGTCTTGCTTTGGCTTGTAAAATTGCTTCACCAAACGGTCTTCCAGCGAATGAAAGCTAATCACCGATAAACGCCCACCTTGCGCCAACACCTTCGGCATCGCCTTTAACGCCACCACCAAACTCTCTAACTCTGCATTCACCTGAATACGAATCGCCTGAAAAGCACGCGTTGCTGGGTGTTTCTTCTCTTTTGAATTCGGCAAAACGCGAGCAATCATGTCGGCTAGCTGCTTCGTGCGGGTAAACGGCTGCTTTTCTCGATCCATCACGATGGCAGCCGCCAATTTGCGCGAGAAGCGCTCCTCTCCGTAACGCCAGAACACATCCGCCAACTCAGACTCAGAAGCATGGTTCAACCATTGCTCAGCTGTCTGCGCTTGCGCCGTGTTCATGCGCATATCCAGTGGACCATCTTGCTGAAAACTAAAGCCTCGGTTGGCTTGATCCAGCTGCGGCGACGAAACCCCTAAGTCCATCAACACGCCATCCACCTTTCCCAGCAACCCCATACTCGAGATCACTGACTCAACATCTGAAAAATTACTGTGCACAATAGAAAAGCGCGAATCCTCATGAGCCAACGCCTCACCGACACGAATCGCCTCAGGGTCTTGATCAAAGCCAATTAAACGACCCTGCTCTCCTAAGGCGGCCAAAATTTTGCGGCTATGTCCCCCGCGACCAAATGTGCAATCCACATAAGTTCCATTAGGCTCAATAGCTAAGGCATCCACCGATTCCTCAAGAAGAACCGAAACATGTTCAGACATCACACACCCCTATTAGTAGTGGTGTTGATCGAGCGCATCATGCGTGCCATCCTCAGGCACACCTTCATCGTCCGCTTGATATTGATTCCACAGCTCCTCGCACCAAATCTCAGCTCGAGCACCCATGCCTGAAAACATCACTTTCTTTTCGAGTTTTGCGAGATCGCGAAGACGCTGCGGAAGTAAGATTCGGCCCGCACTGTCCAACGACACAGAAGCCACCTGACCTAAAATGCGGCGGCGCAATGTGCGCACTCTTAATTCACGAGCTGGCATACGGTTATAAAAATCCGCTTCTTGCAACCATTCTTCTTGGGTATAAAGCACGAGACAAGGGTCAAAGGCGTGCACAGTGATATAGAGCTGACCCACCTTTTCAGGCTGAAGGTCATCTCGCATCTTGGTTGGAATGGCCATACGACCCTTCGCATCCAAACTGACTAATTCACCACCATACATAGAAAAACGCTCTTAATTTGTACAAAAACCCACTTTTTTGCACTTTTTACCACATTTTCCCACTATCGGATGAAACGAAACTACAGTCAAGAAATAGCTTTTTTAAAAGCTTGGGAATCTGTCCTAAAAACAAGGACTTAGAGACTTAAGGCTTGCAGTTGAAAACAAGAAAATGCCACAGCAAGATCGATTACAACCAACACCTTAGCTTGGTGATACCATTTAGACTATTTTGTTATATAAAATAGTTTGATATACGGAAAACCTATAAGCCGGATTCTGTCGAGGACAATCATTCGTCTAGGGCTGAAATCGCTAACAGCCTCAAGCAACCTACCCGAATTCAGCGCGAGCCACGCCATCGAATTCCTATTTGGTCTTGCTCCAGACGGGGTTTACCGTGCCACTTTTGTTACCAAAAGCGCGGTGCGCTCTTACCGCACCCTTTCACCCTTACCGACCCACTTAAAAAAGCAGGCAGGCGGTCTACTCTCTGCTGCACTGGCCGTCACCTACCGAGGCAGGTGCCCAGGCGTTACCTGGCGTCTTGCTCTATGGAGTCCGGACTTTCCTCTCCCATAAAAATGGCAGCGATTGTCCAGTTTTCCGCATGAGCTATATTACTCGGTTTGACCTGTTTTTTCGAGTAATTCACGATAAAGCGCCTGTTTTTTGCCGCCGGTCAGCTTGGCTAAAATTTTCGCCACCTTAGTTGCAGGCAACTCAGCAAGCAACAAGTCAGCCAGCTTATCTTGATCAATCGATGACTGACTCAGACCACCTTCTGTTTCCAGCTGCTTCGGCGCTAGCACAAAGACCATTTCGCCCTTGCGTTGATTCGCATCACTGGCCAACCAATCTCGCAGCTCGCCTAGACTTAACTGCTTAATGGTTTCAAATGTTTTAGTAATCTCTCGAGCAAAACCGCAGCGATGCTGCTCCCCATAGATCGCAATGCACTCATCAACCAATCGCTCAATACGATGCGGCGCTTCAAACAAACCACTGTCATCGTCATGGCCGCAATACTCTGTAGGCGCTTCTCCCTTGCT
>JBPEWS010000212.1:0-1513 GCA_052032465.1 Pseudomonadales bacterium | reverse complement strand
CCACCGCCGATAATAGCGACGTCTTTAACGCCATCGCTAAGTGCTTCGCGGAAACGGCGGTAATCTATCAGATCATTAACAGAATAGACGCGATCAAGAGCATCACCCGAAAGTGGTAGCTTGACGGTGTTTGCGCCTAAAGCAAGAACCAATTTGTCATAAGCAAAGGTTTGGTCAGCGGTCTCGATTTGCTGATTGACTTCGTCGATATGCTCCACTTTGGTATGAGTCAATACGGTAATATTGTATTGCTCTTCCAATTTTTCAGGCGTAGCCATAACTAAGTCTTCAGCGGTTTTTTCTTTGCCGAAGCCTGCCGATAACATCGGCTTGGAGTAGATCATCCCATCATCAGAGGTGATCAGCGTAATCGGGCGATCTGCATCGATTTTACGAAGCTCTTTAAGCAGGTTGAATCCTGCAAGACCTGTACCGATGATGATAATGGGTTTCATCTGTTGTCTCCTTAAATCTCGATCATTTCGAAGTCTTCTTTACCAACGCCGCAGTCTGGGCAAACCCAGTCATCAGGAATGTCTTCCCACTTCGTGCCTGGCTCAATACCGTCTTCAGGCCAGCCTTGTTCTTCATCATAGATCCAGCCGCAAACGACACATTCCCACTTCTTATAGCTCATAATATTGCCCCTTAGGTTATTAAATGTGCAAAAGACCAGTAGTTAACCTGAAAAGGCTGGATTCATCAAGTCTTTGGGTAAATTTGTCTCTTCTCTGTAAACCAGTGCTTCTTGAGGTGACAATCCTTTGTTTTACTGACAAGATACGCGTGTTATCGAACATTTAAAGGGCAATATGTTGGCAGGTGCGCCAAGGCGGCTTCATAGCTTGAAGCAGCCAAGAGGAATCAGGCAGTGGTTATATCATCCGGGTTCATTGACTCAGGCATTACGTGATCAGTTTGGCCAAATACAAGTTGAAAAGCTTCAGCAGCAGTGCTCGCTATTGCCATTTCAAGACTGTATCAAAATGGGGCTGCCAAACCGACAAATGGGTATTGGGCGCGAAGTCTTTTTGCAGCATCAGGGCTTGTCCTTGGTTTATGCCAAAACATTTATGCCAATGACTACCTTGGTGGGTGAAAATCGCCACATGCGTTATTGGGATACCAAGCCGTTAGGTCATTACTTATTTACTAACCCACGAGTGATTCGCAGTCGCTTGAGTGTGAATGGGGAGGTGGTGCTGTCATTGCCTTCAGGCCAAGGTGAGGCGTTGGCTTTGCAGCGTGAGTCCATTTTTTTATTGGCAGGAAGGCCGATTTTGATTTACGAAAACTACCTCAGGCCGATGGTTGAGGCGGTTCGATAAATGCCAGTGCAAGTTTTGAATTTACGAGTTCGCTGGATATGTTTCAGGTAGAGGTGGGTTGATCATCAAAATGAAAACGCAGGGGATGACAAAGTTTCGTGACTATATGCGCTTAATGCGTATGGAAAAGCCGATCGGTAGTTTTTTGCTATTAGCGCCCACATGGCTAGCGCTTTGGCTAGCAG
>JBPEWS010000211.1:0-4179 GCA_052032465.1 Pseudomonadales bacterium | reverse complement strand
GCATCAATTTTATGACGGTGATGGGCTTCGATGATTTCAATATCCACGGTGTCACCTAGCGCTTTAGCGGCCATTTCGAGCAGCTTAAAGCACAAATTTACACCTAAGCTCATATTCGTCGCATAAACAATGCTGATCTTTTGTGCCGCCGCGTCTAACTTGGCTTTTTGCACATCGCTAAGTCCTGTCGTGCCAATGACCATAGCGCAGTTCGATTCGCTGCAAATGCTCAGATGCTGTTCTGTGGCCTCAGGGATCGTGAAATCGATCAAGACATCAAGCTCAGCGGCAACAGCGCGCAAGTCGCTAGAAACAGCAACATCGACTTTTCCTTGACCGATCAGCTCACCTGCATCAATTCCGATGAACGGACTTTGCTCGCGATCAATCGCAGCATGCAAGGTTAACTTTGGGTTTTCAAGCACTGCTTCAATGAGGCTTCGCCCCATTCGACCTGCAGCGCCTACAATTCCGACCTTGATCATATTAGTTTACGCTCGCGCCGGCTTCTTGGCCTTCTTGTTGCTGCGAGTTGGCGAGTAGGGCGTCAAAATTAATTGGCTGTAACGTCAGTACAGGGAAGCCGCCACTCATAGAAAGCGTTGCAACGGTTTGCTGAACGTAAGGGAACATCATGTTCGGGCAGTAGCTTAGCAAAATCTTTTGTAGGTTTTGCTCTTCGGCGTTGGTCTGTACCACGCAGGCTTGTTTTACTTCGGCTAAGTAGACGACTTTATCCGCTTGTTTCACCGTTGCTGTTACGGTCAGTTCAGCTTCGTACTGAGTATCGCCTAATTTCTTTGCCTGTGTATTCACTTGCACATTGGCCTCAGGCTTCCACTCGTCACCAAAAACTTGCGGTGATTGTGGCGACTCAAAAGAGACGTCTTTAAGGTAGATTTTTTGAATATTTAAATTTAATGGGGTTTGTTCAGCCATGTTGTTCTCTTATTACGATAATAATGGGGTTAATTTGCCTTGGCGTTCCAAGGCGTATAAATCGTCGCAGCCACCAATGTGTTGCTCATTAATCCAGATCTGCGGAACAGTTCGACGGCGACTTTTTTTCTCCATCTCTTTGCGCTTTTCGGCATCTCGGGAAACATCGATTTCTTTAAACTCGGCACCTTTATGCTCAAGCAATTGCTTTGCTCGGGTGCAATAGGGGCACCAAGGCGTGGTGTAAATGACGACTTTGGCGCTCATTTGCTCACCACAGGAAGGTTGTCTGCCTGCCAGTTGCCCATGCCACCTTGCAGTCGATAAATATTGTCAAAGCCTTGAAGCTTAAGTTTTTTAGCGACTGCTTTAGCATTCATGCCGATATTGCAAACCAAAATGATGGGCTTGTCTTTGTGTTTTTTTAGTTCGGTGATTCGCTGATCAATGTCCGCCTCAGGAATGTTTTTCGCACCTGAGATATGGCCTTCTTTAAATTTATCTCGCTCGCGAAGGTCAATAATGACGGCTTTTTCGTTGTTGGTTAGCTGTGTTAGCTGATGATTGCTGATCGCCGCGCCCGATTTGCGCTGCTCGGTTAAGAAATACGCAGCAAGGAGCACGATGAATAATGTGCTTAAAATCCAGTGGTTGCCGATAAACTCAATAAACTGTTCCATAGACCTACGGTTTTGTTTCAAATTGGCTCAATATTATACACGTTTGTCACGTCTTTAGAATAATCAATGCAAAGCGCTGTCGGAGTCGCTAAAATGATGAAAATTCTTAACTTAAGGGCAGAAACAAACCATGCGTACACCCCATGTATTGATTATCCTTGATGGCTGGGGCCATTCTACGACAAGCGATTCAAATGCTATCTTGGCCGCCAATACCCCTAACTGGGACCGACTTTGGAGTGAAAACACTCATAGCTTAGTTTCTGGCTCGGGTATGGATGTTGGATTGCCAGAGGGTCAAATGGGTAACTCAGAAGTGGGTCATATGAACCTTGGCTCTGGGCGCGTGGTATATCAGGACTTTACGCGTATTTCTAAGGCAATCGCTGATGGTGACTTTTTCACAAATACTAGTTTAGTTCAGCCGATCTCAAGTGCGGTTCAGGCAGGTAAGGCTGTGCATATTATGGGCATGGTTTCTGAAGGTGGGGTTCACAGTCATCAAGACCATATATTTGCCATGATTAAGATGGCAAAGGCTGAGGGCGCGCAAAAGATTTATGTTCATGCTTTTTTAGATGGTCGTGACACACCGCCAAAAAGCGCAGAGCCAAGCTTGGTTAAGCTGCAAGCGACATGTGAAGCCCATGGAGCAAAAGTGGCCAGTGTTTGTGGTCGATATTTTGCGATGGATCGTGATAATCGTTGGGAGCGTGTGCAGCCAGTTTATGAAATGCTTACTGAGGCTAAAGCGCAGTATCGCGCGGCATCGGCCGTTGAGGCTCTTGAAGCTGCTTATGCACGTGAAGAAACCGATGAGTTTGTTCAGCCAACCTGGATTGAGCAATCCGAAGCCATTCAAGATGGCGATGTCTTAGTGTTTATGAATTTCCGTGCTGACCGTGCTCGTGAGATTTCTCGCGCCTTTGTTCAGGATGCCTTTGATGGCTTTGAACGCGCAGTTCGTCCGAAATTATCTAACTATGTGATGTTGACTCAGTATGCTGAGGACATTGAAGGTGTGGTGGCTTATCCGCCAAGCATGCCAACGAACACCTTAGGCGAATTTTGTGCCGATATTGGAAAAACACAACTGCGCATTGCTGAAACAGAAAAGTATGCCCATGTGACGTTTTTCTTTAGTGGTGGCCGTGAAGCTGAGTTTGCCGGTGAGACGCGTGTGCTGATCCCGTCGCCGGATGTGGCAACCTATGACCTTAAACCAGAAATGAGTGCGCCGGAATTAACCGAGAAGCTATGTGCGGCAATTCGCGGTGGCGAATATGATGTCATCGTCTGCAATTATGCCAACGGCGACATGGTGGGCCATACGGGTGTTTTTGATGCGGCGGTAAAAGCGGCTGAAACAGTGGATTGGGCGTTGGGTGAAATCGAGCAGGCGGTTAAAGATGCTGGCGGGCATTGTTTGATCACCGCGGATCATGGTAATTTAGAGCAAATGCACGATGCGAGTACAGGACAGGCGCACACAGCGCACACGTCTGAGTTAGTGCCATTGGTGTATATTGGTGAAAAGTCATTTGATTTTCGCTCAGGCGGTGTTTTAGCTGACATTGCGCCTACTTTGCTTGATTTAATGGACATTGAGCAACCAGCAGAAATGACGGGTAAAAGCTTGGTTTCTGCTTGAGCAATCAATAGCCGAACAGGTTGACTGCGTTAAGCCAAGGTTTAACCAGAAAACGGGGAGATATGATAATGGGAGACGTATGGCCGACTGGCTCAAAATAGTAAAGCTTCAACAGAATGAAGGTCGTATTGACGCCAGGGCTGAGAGCGCTCAGTCTTGGCGGATGCTGTCTGCTTCTGTGCAGTTTTATCTTTTAGGAGTCATTGGGCTTGCGGCTCTGTTATGCTTTTCGAAGCCTGTTTTGGCGGTTGATGCGCAAGCGATTTCCAAGCTCGAGCAGTTTTTAGACAAGCAGGAACAGCGCCTGAGTGATGAAGAGAAACAACTTCGACAACTTGAGGCGCGTTTAACGGATTTATATCTTTCTCATCAGTCGCTGACTCAAGAAGTGCAGCGTCTTTCTCAGCAGCAGTTAGAGACGGCATCTCAACAAGTGCTGTTGCAAAATCAAGTCAATGAGCTAATGAAAGGGCTTGACCGTGAAATTATATTTGCGATCAGTCTAAAACAAAAAAGTAGTGTCCCTTTGATCACCAGCAGTGATGCACTGCATCAGCGTCAGCGACAAAAAGCGTTTTACGATTACTGGATGCGCAGCAAACAAGAAAGTATTCATATGCTGGATCAAACGTTGATCGAGCTGCAAGGTGTCAGCCAAGAGCTTGAGGCGAGAACGTCTCGATTAGAGTCGGAAAGCTTATTGCTCAGCAAAAAGCTGGGCAGTATCGAGCAGATGAAAACGCAGCGTGAGCAACTAATTGAACAGATCCGCGAGCAGATCCGCCAAACTCAAAATGAGCTGGTTAGCCATCGACAAGACGAGAACCAACTGACACAGCTTATCGAGCATGTTGATGATGCGGTAGTGATTCGTAGTCAGGGCTTGATTCGATTTAATCGAGGTAATCA
>JBPEWS010000210.1:0-2102 GCA_052032465.1 Pseudomonadales bacterium | reverse complement strand
GCGCTCCAAAGCCTGCATGTCAGTATTGGCGCAAATAAATTCCACACCATCAATCCCTGTTACCAGCATATGCTCTACTGCATTGCCGCCCCCGCCACCAACACCGATGACTTTAATATTTGCACTACTTGGTGCACTATCTGCTAATTCAAACATGAGTTAACTCCTTTCTTTGCCAGGTTAAAAGCCGTCCAACCAGTTTTTCAACTTAGTCAGTAAGCTCGGTTTATTTGAAGCCTTTTTCTCGACTTTCAAATTCTTAGTTGATCCAGAAGCGGATCGGATACTGCTACTAACGAACTTACGTCCGTCATCGCTAATTTTTTTTGCATATAACAACAGGCCAACACCAGTAGAGAAAATCGGGTTTTCGACCACATCTTTTAGGCCAATCACACCGCGTGGATACCCCACACGCACTGGCATATGGAAAATTTCCTCGGCCAAATATTCAGCACCTTCAATTTTCGAGCCGCCACCGGTCAAAATAATGCCGGCAGGGATCAGCTCCTCAAGCCCATTTCGTCGAAGCTCATGAAGCACCATAGTGAAAATCTCTTCGTAACGTGGCTCGATCACCTCAGCTAAATGTCGGCGAGATAAATCACGCGGCTCACGCTCACCCACGCTGGGCACTTTGATTAGCTCTTCTTCTTTTGCCATTTGCGCTAGGGCGCAGCCATAACGCTTTTTAAGCTCATCAGCCGCAGCTGTTGGGGTGCGTAATGTTTTAGCGATATCACTGGTTACTTGGTCACCAGCAAGTGGGATATTCGCTACATAACGGATCGCACCTTGGCTGTACACCGCAATATCTGTCGTGCCACCGCCTATATCGACCACACAAGCACCAAGCTCGCGCTCATCATCCAATAGCACCGCAAAGCTTGATGCCAGCTGCTCTAAAATCAGCTCCTCAGCTTCAAGGTCGCATTTTTGAATACACTTCTCGATATTTTGCGCCGCGTTTTGCGCACAAGTAATCAAATGCACCTTGGCCGACAAACGAATCCCCGACATACCAATTGGCTCACGAATTCCCTGACTGTCATCAATCGTGAATTCCTGCGGCAAAATATGCAGCACTTTATGCTCTGAGGCGATATGTACCGCTCTTGCCGTATCAATAACCCGCTCGACATCGCTCGGTGTCACTTCTTTATCTTTTAGCGCAACAACACCCTGTGAATTCAGGCTAGAAACATGATCACCAGCAATACCTGCATACACTTTAGAAATTCGACAACCCGCCATAAGCTCAGCTTCTTGGATCGCTTTTTTAATCGCTCGTGTGGTTTCTTCAATATCAACAACCACTCCGCGCTTTAAGCCTCCACATGGCTGCGAGCCTAAGCCGATAATTTCCAGCTGATTATCTTCATCGATCTGGCCCACAATCGAGACCACCTTCGAGGTGCCGATATCCAGCGCGACGATAATGTCATCTTGTGTACGTTGCTTCATCTCTTACCCCTGCGTTTTCGTCGTCTTCCACGCTATCGCAAAACCATGCGGATAACGCAGATCAACTTGTGCAATTTCGCCGCGCTTGGCTTTCAGCGGCTCATGCAAAATAGCTAATAACTGGCGAAGTCGACGCTCTGCCGACTGATCCGCCACCTTAATGATCATTTGATTATTCAATAACACCATCCAATCCCCGTTCGCATTGCGGTTCAGGGCATCAACTCGCCATTGGTATGGCATCAAAAGCTCATTGACCATCAAATAAAAGGTCATCATCTCGATTGACTGATCATTACTGGCATACAATCGAGGCAAGCGCTCCGTTGGCACATTAATCTTCTTAAAAATCTGCCCACTGGCACTCACAAAACTGTCTTCATTCCAATACGCAATCGGCGTATGGTGCTGCACCTCGACAACCAAAGTATCAGGCCACAGCCGACGCAAAGCCGCCTGATCAACCCAGTTAATCGCCTCCACCTGCTGCACCAATTGGCGCAATGGCAAATCAGCAAAGTTTTTCTTCATAACCTGCTGCTGAACCAGATTTAACACTTCGTCTCTTTGCGTTTCACTCAATGTACCTTCGATCTGTAGCTGCTCAATCACAACGGATTGGCGGAACCACAAAAACG
>JBPEWS010000021.1:0-2678 GCA_052032465.1 Pseudomonadales bacterium | reverse complement strand
CATAGTATCTAGGTCTTCATCTTTGATTTCTGCCAATGGCTTTTCAACGGTTAGCTCAGCAAAGTCCTTAAGCTCAAGCACTGGCATTTCTTCAAATGTTGCCGTGAACTCAAAAGGCTTGCCTTCTTCATCTGTAATCGAGCTGATTTCAGGCATGCCAACTGGCTCAAGCTTCTCTTGATCAATCGCTTCAGCCAATTTGTGCTGAATGATTTCGCCAATAGCTTCCTGACGAATACCTTTGCCATAACGCTGCTCTACTACTTTAGCAGGCACTTTACCCGGACGGAAACCGTTTAAACGGATCGTACGAGACACTTCTTTTAAACGCTTATCGTATGCTTCATTAAGCACATCCGCGGGTAGCTGGACGCTAACTTTCTTCGCCAAGCCTTCCAATTTTTCTACAGAAATCTGCATGAATTCACTCCGATCAATAGTCCCGATACGGGAAAAAATAAGGCGCGAATTATAGGCCGAAACGGCTTAATTTGCAAAGATGAACTGTGTAATTTCAGGTCATTACCTCACGTTATCCAAGCCAAAGGCCATCTCATAATCTCAAGGGCGACGATCTTTATGGCGTTTAATGACAGATTTACCTAAAATAGAGCGAAATTTTGGATATTTCGTATGACTCAATCTGCTCGACTCAACGCCGCTGACGCTCTTTCTCGACTCAAAGAGGGCAATGCGCGTTTTGTTAGCAACCTAGAAAGTCGAATCGACCAAATCCAAAACAAACATACGGCATTAGCACTTGAGCAAAACCCTTTTGCGATTATTTTGGGTTGTTCTGATGCTCGCGTTCCTGCCGAAATTGTTTTCGACCAAGGCCTTGGCGATCTTTTTGTGATTCGCGTTGCCGGCAATATTGTTGCCCCTTCGCAAATCGGCAGCATTGAATATGCCGTTGAACAATTTGGAACACCACTGGTTGTGGTCATGGGCCATTCACGTTGCGGCGCGATCGAGGCGACCGTTAATGAGCTGACCAGCAGCGAAGCAAGCCGCTCTCCCAACTTAAGAAGTATTGTTGATCGCATCAGCCCATCGGTTGAAACCCTGCTTGAAACCCCGATCAAAAATAACCCTGAAGACCTTGTTCATTATGCTGTCAGAGCCAATGTTCGCTCATCGGTAGGCCATCTTCGCCAAGGCTCGCGCATTATCGAGCAGCTGATTGGCCGCGGTGAGCTTGCCATTGTCGGCGCGCAATACTTTATTGAGACGGGCAAGGTCGAGTTCTTCTCTGAATAAAAGAGCCAATTCTAGGCTCTAAGAAACTGCGCTTTAAAATATCCGAAGCTGGAACTTTCAGCACGCGAAAGCCAGCAAAAGCGTGAGCTAATCTTTTTTTAATCCAGACGTGAAAAAATAAGAAATGAAGAAAAAGAAATGGGGTGGATGATGGGACTTGAACCCACGACGACCGGAATCACAATCCGGGGCTCTACCAACTGAGCTACACCCACCATAAATAAAACCTGAGCATTCGGTAGACTGCTTGCGGCTTCATGGCGCGCCTGGCAGGACTCGAACCTGCAACCTACGGCTTAGAAGGCCGTTGCTCTATCCGGTTGAGCTACAGGCGCAAGGTAAATACCAAGACGACTTACTTAATGGTCGGAGTGGAGGGATTCGAACCCCCGACCCACTGCTCCCAAAGCAGTTGCGCTACCAGGCTGCGCTACACTCCGATTAAGAGGTGCGCATAATAATAATTACTCGGCCGAGCGTCAATGTTATTTGCGTTTTTTTTGCGCTTTTTTACTACCGTCCGTGATTTTCTTGTTGATCCGCCCGTTGCCGTCTTTTAAGCTCAATTAAACAGCAATCCATTCACAAAGGAGTGATCATGAGCGAGCGTATTTGTCATATTGACCAACTTAAGCTGGAGGCCTGCAACCCTTTTACGGTTCAAGGCAAAAAAATCAACTTAGTTCGAAATGACCAAGGCGTGTTTGCCTTTGATAATAAATGCCCGCATATGGGGCTGCCATTATCAGTGGGTAAAGTGGAAGGTAACACCGTGGAGTGCCGTTTTCATAAAGCGCGCTTTAACATTAGCTCGGGCGAAGTGGATCAGTGGGCAAACTTTCCGCCGGTGTTGGTTAATGCGATCAATTTAGTGTGCAAAGAAAAAAGCTTAACAACCTACCCTGTTCAGATTAATGAAGCAGGCGAAATTTTTGTCTCATTATAAGGCTTACTGGCTCTTCAATTGTGATTTTCTCGGTTATCCGCTGATCATGGGCAGAGCTGAGAAAAACCAGTATAATTGCGCTCTTTGAATTCATCGAGAGCGCAATGATTGTTTTAGACGGAAAAGCCTTAGCCAAAAAGACCGAAGCTGAACTACTTCAACGTGTAAACACCATTAAAGAAAAAACAGGTGCTACTCCTGTTTTAGCGACTATTTTAGTCGGTGATGACCCCGCGTCTGCAACTTATGTCAAGATGAAAGGCAATGCCTGCGAGCGTGTGGGCATGGCCTCAAAACGCATTCACCTCGACGCCTCGACAACTACGGATCAACTCTTAGACGTGATTGACGGTTTAAACCAAGACCCAGATGTTCACGGTATTTTATTGCAACACCCTGTTCCAGAGCAGATCGACGAGCGCGCTTGTTTTGATGCAATCGCCCTTGAAAAAGACGTAGACGGCGTCACCTG
>JBPEWS010000209.1:0-3594 GCA_052032465.1 Pseudomonadales bacterium | reverse complement strand
TCTTGAACTAGCGCTTCATGCGCTTCGCCGTAGGCATCGTTCGCTTCAATTTTTAAGCCCGTTAGTTCAGCACCTTTTTCTAGGCCTTCAAGCGCTGTTTCAAGTCCAGGAATAATATTATTCGCACCGAAAAGAAAATCCATCGGCTCTTGACCTTCTGAGCTATCAAGAACTTCACCTTGGTCATTGCTTAGGCGGTAATGGATGCTAACAACACGTTGTGCTTCAATTTTCATTTTTGTCTCCGTAAAGTGTGGCGACACTATAGCAAATTGGCTTTTAGATGCCAGTAAGTCACGCTAATTCCTCGTTTTTTATGGCGATCAGCAGGTTTTTCTTCCTGTTGCGAACAAACGCGCCGACTTAACGGGTTTTTTCACGATAAACGGTTGACATACAAGGCTTGTATGAGAAAATCTCAGGCCTCGTTTTTTATGCAAAATCGAGCAATATTCGTGGGTACAAAACCATCGGATCAACACGCTGACAATTCAACGATTTACCCCTTCGTGAATTTGGTCAATTGGCTCGCTCAAGACAGCTTGGGTGGTCAGCGAAGAACATGAGATTCAACGTTGATAAATTCGAAACAGTGAGAGGTTTGAACGTGGAAAAATTGTCTGGCGCCGAAATGGTAGTTCGCTCATTAGCGGACGAAGGCGTAGATTACGTTTATGGTTACCCCGGTGGTGCGGTGCTTCATATTTATGATGCATTGTTCCAGCAAGATAAAGTTGAGCATATTTTGGTTCGACATGAGCAAGCCGCTACGCACATGGCGGATGGCTATACCCGAGCAACAGGTAAAACCGGTGTCGTATTAGTGACATCAGGTCCTGGTGCAACCAATGCCGTAACGGGTATTGCAACGGCTTATATGGACTCCATCCCAATGGTGGTTATTTCTGGCCAAGTTCAGTCTGACTGGATTGGCGATGATGCCTTCCAAGAAATTGATATGGTTGGTATCTGCCGTCCTATCGTGAAGCATAGCTTCCAAGTGAATGACCCGCGTCAAATTCCTGAGGTCATCAAAAAAGCATTTTATATTGCCAGCACAGGCCGACCAGGTCCTGTATTGGTTGATATTCCTAAAGACATGACAGACCCGTCGAAGAAGTTTGACTACAGCTATCCTGAGTCGGTTTCTATTCGCTCATACCAAGTGCTAGAGAAGGGACATACGGGTCAAATTCGCAAAGCGATTGAGCTAATGAGCCAAGCAAAACGCCCAATTCTTTATGTTGGTGGCGGTGTGGTTCAAGGCGAGGCAAGTGCCGAGCTAACTGAACTGGCTCGTAAAGTGGGTTTTCCTGTGACCACGACCTTGATGGGCCTGGGTGCCTATCCGGGTGATGATAAACAGTGGATCGGTATGTTAGGCATGCACGGCTATTATGAAGCGAATATGGCTATGCATAACTCGGATTTGGTTTTTGCCATTGGCGCACGCTTTGATGACCGTGTGACCAACGACGTTAATAAATTCTGTCCTGATGCCAAGATCATCCATGTCGATATTGACCCAGCTAATATTTCCAAAAACATTGCCGTAGATGTACCGATTGTTGGTCCTGCGCTTCCTGTTTTGAAAGAAATGTTGGAGCTTTTGCCATCGGTTAGTTTTGAAGGCAACCGTGCACATATTGAACAGTGGTGGAAACAAATCGAGAACTGGCGTGCGCATCATGGCCTCAAGTATCAAAATGATGGCGAAATTATTAAGCCACAGTTCGCGATTGAGACTTTATATCAAGTGACGAATGGCGAAGCGTATATCACGTCAGATGTTGGCCAGCACCAGATGTTTGCTGCTCAGCACTACCGTTATAAGTATCCTCGTCAGTGGATCAACTCGGGCGGCTTGGGCACCATGGGCTTTGGTTTACCCGCAGCAATGGGCGTGCAAATGGCCTTCCCGGACAAGCCAGTGGCTTGTGTGACCGGTGAGGGCAGTATTCAAATGAATATTCAAGAGCTTTCAACCTGTAAGCAGTACGACCTGCCTGTGAAGGTGATTAACCTAAACAACGGTTATCTTGGTATGGTGAAACAATGGCAAGACATGATGTATGAAGGCCGCCATGCGCAGTCATACATGAAATCACTTCCTGATTTTATTAAGTTGGTTGAGTCATACGGCCATGTGGGTATGCGTGTTGACAAAGCCTCGGACTTAAAAGATGCGATGACAGAAGCGTTTGCGCTGAAGGATCGTGTGGTGTTTATGGATATCTATATCGATAAAACAGAGCACGTTTATCCTATGCAGATCAAAGGCGGTTCTATGCGTGATATGTGGTTAAGCAAGTCGGAGAGAACATAATGCATCGTATTATTTCAGTTTTGATGGAAAACGAACCGGGCGCTTTGTCTCGTGTTGTTGGCTTGTTCTCTCAGCGTGGCTATAACATTCATACATTGAACGTTGCACCTACTGAAGACCCGACCTTGTCTCGCCTAACATTATCAACTGACGGTGATGAGGCAAAGATTGAGCAAATTACTAAGCAACTCAATAAGTTATTGGATGTTGTTAAAGTAGTTGATCTAACAGATGGCCCACATATTGAGCGTGAATTGATGTTAATTAAGATCAAAGCAACGGGCTCTATGCGTGCTGAGATCAAACGTTTAGCGGATATTTTCCGTGGCCATATTGTCGATGTGACGTCCAGCATCTACACCGTGCAAATCGCAGGTGATACTGGTAAACTCGACAGCTTTATCGATGCCCTAGAGCAAGTACAAATTCTTGAAGTGGCTCGTTCTGGCGTATCTGGTATTTCTCGCGGTGAGAAAACCCTGAGTATTTAATTTTTGGAGATTTTTAATTATGCAAATGTATTATGACAAAGACTGTGACCTAGCCATCATCAAAGGCATGAAGGTTGCGATTATTGGTTATGGTTCTCAGGGTCACGCGCACGCGCTTAACCTGAAAGACTCAGGTGTTGACGTAACCGTAGGCCTTCGTGAAGGCTCTAGCTCTTGGACAAAAGCTGAAAACTCAGGCCTTCAAGTAGCAACGGTTGAAAACGCAGTAGCAGCCGCTGATTTGGTAATGATCCTAACGCCTGACGAATTCCAAAAGTCACTTTACGAAGACGTGATTTTGCCTAACATTAAAGAAGGCGCGACGCTTGCATTCGCTCACGGTTTTGCGATTCACTATAACCAAATCGTGCCTAAGGCAGATATGGACGTGATCATGGTAGCTCCAAAAGCACCAGGGCACACAGTTCGCACTGAGTTTCAGCGCGGTGGTGGTATTCCTGATCTTATCGCGGTTTATCAAGACGCATCTGGCAAGGCGAAGCAAGTGGCACTTTCGTATGCTTCTGCGATCGGTGGCGGCCGTACAGGTATCATTGAAACAACGTTTAAAGATGAAACAGAAACTGACCTATTTGGTGAGCAAGCGGTACTTTGTGGTGGCGCTGTTGAGCTAGTAAAAATGGGCTTTGAAACACTGGTTGAAGCAGGTTATGCACCTGAGATGGCTTATTTTGAGTGTTTGCACGAGCTTAAGCTAATTGTTGACTTGATGTTCGAAGGCGGTATCGCTGACATGAACTACTCAATCTCAAACAA
>JBPEWS010000208.1:0-2904 GCA_052032465.1 Pseudomonadales bacterium | reverse complement strand
GGCAAATGAATCGAGAAGACATTTAGATGAAAGTATAAGTCTTCGCGAAAAAGCTTTTGCTGGATCAGCATTTTCAAATCTTGGTGAGATGCACTAATCAAACGCACAGGGCGGTTATCTGTATTGTCTTTGGCGCTTCGAATAAAATCCAGAAGCTGGCTTTGGTTTTCAAGTGACATGCGGCCAATCTCATCGATAAATAAGGTGCCGCCATTAATCGCATTCAAAACACTGTCATCACCAAACAATAGTTCGTACAGCTGGCCATCTTTGATCTGCGAGCAGGTGATGGCCTTAAATGGCTTATCATGACGAAAGCTAAGTTCATGAATCGCTTTGGCGATTAAACGCTTACCCGTGCCCATCTCGCCTGTGATCAAAACGGTCATATCCGTTGGAGCAACCTGCTCAATCTCGGCTTTAACGCGCTGCATGGCGGCGCCCTGACCAATAATATGGCTTTTGAGCTCACCGCGTGTTTTTGCCTTGGCCGTAGCGCCTTCACTGCTTTGGCTAATTGCCGATTTCACCGCCTTGAGCATTTCGGCGTTATCAAAGGGCTTGGCTACATAGTCTACCGCGCCATCTTTCATAATCTGCACCGCAGACTTTAGGCTGGCATAGCTGGTCATAATCAGCACTGGCGTGTCCGTGGTTTTGAGCAATGTCGTGCCATCTTCACCGGGCAAACGCACATCAGAAATAATTAAATCAACGGTATCAATTGCATTGGCTTCTTTTGCCATGCGAATCGTGTCAAAGTCACGAACACTGTAGCCGTGTTTCGTCAATAAGCGCGATAATGAGCCTCGAATGATCGGCTCATCTTCAATTAAGGTAATGTTTTTCATGCATGCCTTGGAAAACGTAAGATAAATTCTGCCCCTTGATCAAAACCCTCAGGCGGGCTTTGCACATCAATTTGTCCTTGATGTTGCTCCATAATACCGTGAACCAAAGATAAGCCCAAGCCTGTCCCTTTACCAACGGGCTTATTCGTTACGAAGGGTTCAAATACATGACTCAATAACTCAGCAGGGATACCGCAACCTTCATCGGCAACGCTGACCAATGCTTCTTGTTCAGCTTGATCAACACGAATACGAATCACGCCTTGGCCATCCATTGCATCAAATGCATTTGAAAATAAATTAATAAATACCTGGATCAACTGCTGAGATTGAGCCAGGATCTGCGGCCTTGCTCCCTCAGGAAAGTCAAAAGTCACACCTTGATGGCTCTTGTCCAACATAAACAGGCGCTGTGATTGCTCGATAACCTCGCGCAACGAAACCGGCTGCATGGCTTCAACCCCCTCATCATTTTTATGACTAAAGTCGCGAAGGTTGCGCATAATTTCATTAATGCGATGCGTCTGCGCCAAAATATCCTGAGCTAATTGCTGATTATCTGGGTCATGGCGCTCTCCTAGCTCCTCAATGAGCTCCTGAGCAAGGCAGCTGATCCCTGTAACAGGGTTGCCAATCTCATGCGCCACGCCCGAGGCTAAATGGCCAATCGAGGCGAGGCGCTCTTTATGCGCCAGCTCATTTTGCAATTGGTAAATCTCGGTGACTTCTTTAAACACAATCAGCCAGCGATTATTCACAATGGCCTCATCTTGCACATCAATTTCTGTACGAATGGCATCAAACCAGCGCTTTTTTCCCACGGCCTTCATTGACTGCGTCATCACATGCTCTTCGGAGTCTAGCAGCTGCTTCACCCAGCTCGCCCAAGGACTCGGCAGGAGCGAATACTCTCGACCAATCACTTCATTGATGGGTAGTAGCGTTAATTGCTGCATGGCCAGGTTCCAGCTGCTGATTTTGCCTTCCTCATCGAGCGCTAAAACGGCAACGGGCAAATCTTGTAATAACTGTCGGTGATAATTACGCAAACCATTTAACTGCTTTGCTACGCCAGATAATTGATCCTCGTATTCGCTTAACTGCTCTTCCAATGCGTATAATTTTTGCGCTGACTGAGAGCGGCTAATAATCTGATAGGGCATGGCCTCAGAAACAATTTCATAAGCCTTCGAAGGACCCACTAAGCCCGACAACTGCTGTTCTAATTGGTCTCTGAGCGAATGGTTAGCAAATAACTGGCTTGAGCCTCGATTACTGATGGCTTGCTTAGCCTCAAAATACTCGTTTTCCGCTGTCGCTTGGCCAACATAAGGTGACAATGCATCAATAATTTGCGCGTCTGTTCTGGGCTCAAGCTCAGCTCGATACGGCTCACCCACGACATCCAAAACGCACTGAGCTGCCGCCTTCTTTTGCTCTTCATCTTGCTCTGTTAACAAGCTGACGCTGCCAAATAAAACCAGTGACACACCGATAACAACAAAGCCAACAAGGTTCCAATCACTGCGCTGAGCAAGATCATGACCAAACAAAGCAAGAACCACCTCATCGTAGCCCAAGAATATCGGCGCAAAGAGTAAGAAGAACCAAGCGATTCCACCAAAAACAACCCCTGAAATCACCCCTTGAGCCGTACCTCTCGACCAAAGCAAAGTGCCCAGTAACGCAGGTGCAAGCATCATAACCAAAGTGTAGGCCACAAAGGCATAGCTGGATAAATCTTGCTGCTCACGCAATAAAGCATATAGCACCCATGTCGCTGAAGAGACCATAAAAATGATCCATCGGCGTTGATTTAATACGCGCTGGTACAGGTTATTGTGCGGATAAAGTTTGCCTAGCGGCAGCAACCAAAAACGTACTAATTGCGATGAGATCGCGGTAAGGCCTACCACGGTGACACTTAATGAAGTAACAAAGGCAGCCACAAAAATAATCGCCAAAAAAATCGGCCGATCGTCATGAAGCACAATACCTAAAATCCAGTAGTCGGCTTGAAGCGTATCATTCGTTACACCAAGCTTTTCAGCGC
>JBPEWS010000207.1:0-2862 GCA_052032465.1 Pseudomonadales bacterium | reverse complement strand
AGCTGTGAAGTCAATGGACCGTCTTGAACCTTAATACTGAAAAACTCAAGATGCTCTTCAAAATTCGAGCTAGCAAAAGAGTATGCACGCAATAATGGGCGACCATTTTCTTGTTCAAGCCCAATCATCGTGAAATAACCATTTTTAAAACGCAAACCGTCATCACGTGTCGTGCGGAAACTAAACAACGTGTCATTCCAGTGATGAACATGCGTCACTTTTTCTTTGTATAAGTTAGACATAATTAACCCACTATCAATTGAGCTTGCATTCTACCTGAACATTATTTATGGGTATAATGGTTTATTTCGATATTTGTTATCGGTTTTGCCAATATGAAGTTTACCCTACGTCAGCTCCAAGTGTTTTTAGCAACAGCTCACCATGAAAACATCAGTCAAGCAGCACAGAGCCTAAATATGTCACAGTCTGCTGCATCAGAGTCACTGAAAACACTAGAGTCTCATTTCAATATGCGCTTTTTTGAGCGGCACGGAAAAACGCTGAAACTCAATGAAATGGGGCGACAGTTTTGGCCTCGCGTTGAATCTCTGCTGGTCCAAGCGGAAACCTTAGAAAAGGAGTTCATCAGCCAACCGAGCATCGGTACGCTGAAAGTTGGCGCCACCTTAACCATTGGCAACTACTTATTAGTGCCTCTCATTGCTGAATATATGTCCAAGTTTGGCGAATCGAAGGTGGAACTTCATGTGCACAATACCACCAAGATCGTCGAAGATATTGTCAATTTTGAGCTAGATGTCGGCTTGATCGAAGGAGAAATCAACCACCCACAACTTTTGATTACCCCGTGGCGCGAGGACGAGTTAATCCCTTTTTGTTCGGCTTCGCACCCTTTAGCCAAAAAATCGCAACTCAGCGACCAAGACTTAATGCAAGCCGAATGGATTATGCGCGAATCTGGCTCAGGAACGCGACAAACCTTTGAGCGAGCCATGCACGGGCTGATGCCTAAGCTGAATATTGCGCTTGAATTAGAGCATACGGAAGCGATTAAACGCGCCGTGAGTACGGGGTTTGGGATTAGTTGTTTGTCAAAAGTTTGTCTGGAAGACGCCTTTGATCGAGGTGAGCTTGTGCCGCTGAATGTGCCTGATCGTAATTTTAGGCGCGATTTTTATGTGATCATGCAAAAGCAAAAATACTTAAGCAAGCCGATTATGCAATGGCTCAAACTCTGTGGTCTGAGCCATTACCCTCAATTAAGTTGAGGCTGATTGGACTAATCTTGCTTCAAGAAAGGCAATAATGATGACCAATCTTGATCGGTATCACCTACCACCATAAAGAATGGGTTTAAGATATCATCTTTCGTGTTATAAGCCAGTTCAGAGCCGTCAGCAACAAGCACCTTTCCACCGGCTTCTTCAACAACGAGTTGCGCAGCGGCCGTATCCCATTCGCTTGTCAGACCTTGGCGAGGATATAAATCAACAGAGCCCTCAGCGACTTTACAGAATTTTAAGCTACTACCTGCTGAAGTCACGTCGTACTCACCCCAGTTGCGCTCATAGACAGCCAAAAGCTCTTCGAGTTTAGGGCTACGGTGGCTACGGCTACCAATGATTTTTCCCGGCGCTTCTAGCTTTTTCGCCTTGATCGGCGCTTCGCCTTCTTCATCAATCTTGATCGCGCCTTGGCCTTTAACTGCACTATAAGTGACGTCTTGAATTGGTACATAAACCACCGATACCGTTGGGCTATTGCCTTCAATCAATGCCACATTAACGGTGAACTCGCCCGTGCGATTAATAAATTCTTTAGTGCCGTCTAGTGGATCAATAATCCAATAACGATCCCAAGACTGACGCGTTTCCCAGCTTGGCAGCTGAGATTCTTCTGACAATACAGGAATATCTGGCGTTAATTCCGTTAAGCCGGCCATCAAGCATTCATGCACATATTTATCAGCAGCGGTGATCGGGCTATCATCTGATTTAGATTCCGCATCCCAACGATCTTTGTCATTATAAATCTCAAGCACACCGGTTCGGGTGTCGGCAGCGATCTGAATAATGGCTTTTTGCAAAGCGGCGTAATCTAAACTCATGGGGTTTTCCTCTTTTTTAATATTTCACGGACCATAAACAGTGCCGCTATAGAACGCGCCTCAGAGAAATCATCTCGAGACACCAGTGATTCAATATCTGCGATCGGATGTTCAAAAACCTGAATAGGCTCAGGCTCGTCGCCTTCAATTGATTCAGGGTAGAGCCCTTCAGCTAATATTACCTGAATGCCGTGGCTCATGTATCCAGGCGCAAGGGTTAGGTTTTTTAGGTGGGTTAGCTTAGATGCACCAAAACCCACTTCTTCTTTTAATTCACGATCTGCCGCTTGCATCGCCGTTTCACCAGGATCAATTGCGCCTTTCGGCAAGCCAAGTTCGTATCGATCTGTTCCACCGGCGTACTCTTGAATTAACAACACCGTGTCCTCATTGATCATTGGAACGATCAAAACTGCCCTGAGCGGTGGCGCTATGAGACGCTCATAAACACGCTGTTCGCCATTTGAAAACGTGAGATCTATTTCTTCAACATGAAAGAAACGGCTATTTGAAATCCGTTTTCTTTCATGAATCTCAGGTGGCTTTCTTTGTGGAAGGTCGTTAATTTTCATACAATATTCAACATCGTGAGCAGATACTATACACAATGAGATTCGGTGCGCATAGTCCAAAAAAATACGCCTCCCAAAAGGGAGCTAACGCCTTTCCTGTTCTTCTGGACATGGACGGCACCCTTTTAGATTTGGCCTTTGATAACCATTTTTGGCTAAGCCATATTATTGAGCATCATGCCCAGCTTAATGACCAAACAACCGAGGATTCACTCGCCT
>JBPEWS010000206.1:0-2362 GCA_052032465.1 Pseudomonadales bacterium | reverse complement strand
ACCATGAAAAAGCCCTTTTTGCTTGGCTTATTCTAATCGGCATCGTTTTCTTTGCCGCCAGTGGTATTACATCAATGGTTTCTGCCTCATTGGTGGGCGCTGGTTTAATGATGGCTTCAGGTGCTTGCTCTGTTGCTCAGGCAGAAAAGAGCTTAAATCTTGAGGTATTGATTACCATTGCCGCCTCTTTTTCTTTGGGTGTGGCGCTGCAAAAAACAGGGCTTGCTGCAGAACTAGCCCACGGTATTGTCAGCCTAAGTGCGGGCAATGCCATTATCCTGCTGATTCTTTGCTATATCAGCGTGGCGGTATTAACTGAAATGATCACCAATAATGCGGCGGCAATTATTATGCTGCCCATTGTGCTCAATATCACCGCTCAGGCTGGGCTCAATGAGATTCCTTTTGTGCTATCGATTATGATCGCCGCTTCCGCAAGCTTTGCTACCCCATTGGGTTATCAGACCAATTTGATGGTTTACGGCCCGGGTGATTATCGCTTTACGGACTTTCTAAAAGTGGGCATTCCGATGAGCATTTTAACCGGTATTGTTACCCTCTCCTTGTTAATCCTCGGTTGGGATTTGCATCAATAATCGCATCCCTTGGGGAAAATCGGTAAACTATCGCCTTTATTGAAATGATCCTCCATCATGAGCAAAGCCCAGTTTAAGGCATGGGAAAACCTCCCAGCCAATAGCCAGATTGCACTCAAGGACGCCTTAGAGGCGCTCAGTTTTAATGAGCAAGGCTTAATTCCTGTGATTGCCCAGCAATACGACAGCAAAACGGTCTTAATGATGGCTTGGATGAATCGCGATGCGTTAAACGAGACGCTGCGCACAGGCCGAGTCTGTTATTACTCACGTTCGCGCAAGACGCTGTGGCGCAAAGGCGAAAGCTCTGGCCATCAGCAAAAGCTCAAATCACTCCATTTCGACTGTGATGGCGACTGCTTGCTGGCCCTCGTTGATCAAACAGGAGCCGCCTGTCATACCTATCGCGAAAACTGCTTCTTTTTTACCGTAAACGACCAACAGGTCATTATTGATAACGACCCTGGACAACCACCACACCATGACTGAACTTTATCTACAAAACACCCAAACAGGTGAAAAAACCGCCTTTACCCCCATTGACCCAGCGGGCAAAAAAGTCACCATGTACGTCTGTGGACCAACGGTTTATAACTACGTTCATATTGGCAATGCCCGACCCGTAGTCGTTTTTGATACGCTCTTTCGCGTCTTACAAAGCCTTTATCCTGACGTGGTTTATGCGCGCAACCTTACCGATGTTGATGACAAAATTAATGCCGCCGCGCATGCCAATGGCGAGAGCATTTTGTCTCTCACAACGCGTTTTGCTGACGCATTCCACGAGGATATGGCGCAGCTTAATGCCCTAACGCCAAGCATTGAGCCAAGAGCGACCGAAACCATCGCTGAAATGGTTGAGCTCATCGATAATTTAATCCAAAAAGGCCATGCCTATGCAACCGACGGCCATGTATTGTTTGATGTTACCTCAGACCCTAACTATGGCGAGCTCTCAAATCGCAAGCTGGAAGACATGCTGGCGGGTGCGCGCGTAGAAATTGCCGATTACAAGCAAAATCCTGCTGACTTTGTCCTTTGGAAACCCAGCAAAGAAAACGAGCCCAGCTGGCCGAGCCCTTGGGGTGATGGCCGCCCAGGCTGGCACTTAGAATGTACCGCAATGATCAACAAACACCTTGGCGATCGTATTGATATTCACGGTGGTGGACAAGACCTGATCTTTCCACACCATGAAAACGAGCGAGCTCAGGGCCAGTGTGCACATGGAACCAATTACGTTAATATCTGGTTGCATAATGGCTATATCAATATCGACGGTGAGAAAATGTCCAAATCCTTGGGTAATTTCAAGCTGGTTCGTGAACTGCTTAAAAACTTCCATGGCGAAGTGCTCCGCTTTGCACTTTTGATGGCACATTACCGCTCGCCATTGAACTGGACAGAAGACTTGCTCACGGATGCCAAAAAGCAGCTTGATGGTTTCTACACAGCGCTTCGCAAAGTGCAACAGGTCGCCGCCGTCCGCGTAAACGATATATCTCAAGAGCCCGCCTACCAAGCGCTTTTGGATGATCTTAACACGCCATTGGCGATCAGCGAATTGCATCAGCTGACGCGCCAGCTTAATAAAACGGAAGTTGAGTCAGAGCAGGCCATCTTAAAAGGCCGCTTACTAGCTTGCGCGGATTTGCTCGGCATTTTGCAAGAGCCTGCCGAAGCTTGGTTTAAACAGCCAAGCCAAGAAGGCGGGTTATCGGATGCGGATATCGATGCCCTAATTCAGGCACGAGCGCAAGCCAAGG
>JBPEWS010000205.1:0-4790 GCA_052032465.1 Pseudomonadales bacterium | reverse complement strand
TCTTTATTTACCGAGGTAAATAGCGCAATTTTTTCACGGGCTTCTTCGGGAATCGGCAAAACACTTCGACAAACCAAAATCTCAGGCTGAAGGCCAATTGAGCGAAGCTCTTTAACCGAGTGCTGTGTCGGTTTGGTTTTTAATTCACCCGCGGTTTCAATATATGGCACGAGCGTTAAATGCATTAACATCGCGTCTCGGCCAAGCTCTTGCTTGACTTGACGCACGGCTTCCAAGAATGGCTGAGATTCAATATCGCCAATGGTTCCGCCAATCTCGATAATGCTGATATCAAAGCCTTCAGAGCCTTTGTAAATCTTTTCTTTAATGCAATTGGTGATATGAGGAATAACCTGGACCGTGGCGCCCAAATAATCGCCTCGACGTTCTTTTTCAATCACCTCAAGATACACGCGCCCAGAGGTAAAGCTATTGAGCTTACCCAAACGCGTAGTCAGAAAACGCTCGTAATGACCCAAATCCAAATCGGTCTCAGTACCGTCATCAGTAACAAAGACCTCACCGTGTTGGTATGGGCTCATCGTGCCAGGGTCAACATTGATATAAGGGTCCATTTTGATCATCGTAACGGACAGGCCACGCGCCTCAAGAATAGCGCCCAAAGCCGCTGCCGTTAACCCTTTACCGAGGGAGGAAACCACCCCGCCTGTAACAAAAATAATTCGTGGCATAGTATTAAAAATGCTTGTTGATGTCTGGCTCAAGATGGGGTGATAGATTAACAGAATAGGGGAACCCAAACAATCAAATTGCGTCTGTTATACCTATTGAGCTACATTAGCCTTTTTACTGATGACTTTTTCCACTTTTGGCGTTATGAAAACCTTTTTTCGACTGATTTACCTATTGACCTTCACCTTATTGATCAGCAGCTGCGGCTGGGTCAGCAATAATTCTGGCAATGAAAGCTATACCGTTCAACTGGTCAATGACTCCATTTCAAGCGAGGACTCCCGCCAAGAAATTAACGCGCCTCGGCTACTCGAAAACTGGGAGAAAACTCGAGATTACTGGCAGTCAACTATTGCTAGATTTGAGGAACAAGTCGACAGCGGCGTAAGTCTGACGCCTGATCAAACAAAAGAAGCGCTTAATCAACTGCAATCCGTTTTGGATAGCAGCTCAGCCGTGCGCGACCTGATCCGTGATAAAAAAGCCAAGGTGGTTGATTTGCTCGACACCATCTCTGAGCCCGAGTCGACGAATAAAAAAGATGAGGATAATAGCGAATCTGGCGAAACGCCGTATGTCAGCGAGGAGCTAAGTGAGCTTCGCAAAAAATATCAGCGCGAAGTGGCTGATTACGATAGCCATCTGAAGCTTATCGACCTTATTCAAAAGCAAAGTCGGCAGGTGTTTTCTGCCATCACGGCCAGCGAAGAGACGGGCCTGATCAAACAGCTGAATGATCGCGTATTGCCCCCTGCTAATTTCAATGCGCTGATCAATGATGCTGGAAAGTCATTATCCTCTTTTTGGGGCTTCATATCCGAAGTTACGCGGTGGTTAAAAGACCAAGTGGCTAATGCCTCAAGCAATGCCGGCTTGTATGTCATTGGCTTCTTATTGTCTTTTGCCGTTATGGCGGTATTGAATTACTTCATTTCCCGATTCGTCGGCTTTCGCTCTCAAGTTGAGAAACCCAATTTCTCGCGCAAATTAATCGCCAATTTAGCGGAAAACCTAACGGATATTCTGTTTCCCTCACTGCTGATCTGGTGGGCTTTTGTGGTGATTGCCAACCAGCTCTTTGCAACGGATTCCATCAGCCCGAGCGACTCTGCGCCAGCGGCTTTTATTATTGGTTTATTGGCCTTTGTATTTATCGTTTTTGTTCCAACCTATTTCATTAAGAACCTACTGGTCACCGACGATCCAAAATGGCGCATTGACCAGTTTCGCTTCACGCATATTAACAGCATCTTAAACCGCGTGTTCCAAGTCAGTTTAGTGCTGGGCTTACATGTGCTTTATTCGATCTGGCAGCAATATCTCGAGCTGCCCAATAGCGCGCATTATTTCCTCACACTGATCTTTATTTTGCTGGAAGGCGTATTATTTTTACGCCTGCTATCGCTCGAGCTTTGGCATAATGAAAAGCATGATGGCGAGTCGCAGATCAACCCGATTACCCAAATCGCCCGTCGCCTGAGCTTAGTCATTGTGCCTATCGCCATGATTTCCTGCATTGGTGGCTATCTGAATTTCAGCACCATGTTGCTTCAAAACACCATAGTCTCACTGGCCGTGATCATTTTATTCCTCGGTGTATTCCGTTTGCTGATCTTCGATTCGATCAATTTCATCGTTCGCCAGCCGATTCTACGCGAGCGCTTTGGCCTACGTATCATCACCCTTCAGCGCATCAAAACCACGGCGAATCTACTGGTTAACCCTGCTTTATTCTTGTTAGCGGTTTATGCGCTGTTACGCATTTGGGGTATGCACCATCAAGAAATCGCCAGCTTTGTCAGCTCACTGCTCTCAGATGTCACAATTGGCAGCGTGGTGATTTCGCCGAGCAATATTGTCTTAGGCATTTTCACGTTCTTTGCCATTGGCTATTTAGTGAAGCAATCCCGCTCTTATATTGCCGAATCCATCATGCCCGACTCAGGGCTTAATGTTGGCTCGCAATACGCCATCTCTTCGGTGATCACTTATGTCGGTTATGCCCTCGCCATTATCATCGCGATCGTTGTAGCTGGCGTTGAGCTAGGTAATATTGCACTGATTGCCTCTGCTTTATCGATTGGTATTGGTTTTGGCCTTCAAGAAATTGTTAGTAACTTTGTCTCAGGCATCATCCTGATTATCGAACGCCCGATTAAAGTGGGTGACTGGGTTAAAATTGATACCCAAGAAGGCATTGTGCGCAAAATCAACTTCCGCTCAACTGAAATTGAAACCTTCCAGCGCTCTAATATCATTATTCCAAACTCGACCGTGCTTTCCTCTGCCGTGGTCAACATGACCCATACCGATCAATTTGGCCGAATCGATCTGCCTATTGGTATTAGTTACGAAGCCGATATCGAAGAGTTTAAAGAGATCGCACTTGATGTATTAACATCTCATGAATCCACCGTGGACAACCCACCGCCGCGCGTGTTTTTTGTTGAACACGGAGATAGCTCACTGAATTTCTTGATGATCTGCTTTACCAATGATGTGATCAAAAACCGCCTCATCGTCGGCAGCGAGATTCGCAGCGAAGTACATAAACGTCTAGCGCAGGCGAATATCGAAATCCCTTTCCCTCAGCGCGTTGTGCACTTCCATAACAAGCCCGATATGAGCTCGTTGACACCTGAACAGGCACCTAAACCCGCCCCAGAGCCGGCAAGCGAAGAAAGCACTCAGACTGAGCGCAGTTAAAGTAACTTCTCAATACCCCCCTTGTTACCAGCCGTAACAGGGGGCTTGACTAATTCCTTTCAAACTTTGTTCCCTTTTTCACTTTTGTGGATACTACAGTTATAGAGATTCTGAACTGATCAGAAGCAATAAACATAAACGAGGAACTATTATGTCAACTATCACTACTGCTGAAAATGCAAAATGGGTCGATGGCAAGCGCCATCTCTGGTTACTAAGTCCATCAGTCCCATTTCTAATTACAGTAGCCTTTTTGGCTTATTTCTGGCTTGATGCAAGCTTCTTACTTTGGGCTGGCCCACTGTTCGTATACTTGATCATTCCAGCCTTGGACTTCTTGATCGGAACTGACACCACTAACCCACCAGAGTCTGCCGTAGCTGACCTTGAAGAAGATAAATACTATCGTTGGACAGTTTATGCTTATATTCCTGCACAAATTGCTTTAACGATTGTTGGTACTTGGATGGTAACAACTTTCAGCTTCTCATTCTGGGAAATTGTAGGCATCGTACTTTCAGTTGGTGCGGTAAACGGTATCGGCATTAATACGGCGCATGAGCTTGGCCACAAAAAAGAGCCTATCGAGCGCTTCCTTGCTAAAGTTGTCCTTATGCCTGTAGCGTATGGTCACTTTGAGACTGAGCACAATAAAGGCCACCACGTTAACGTGTCTACGCCTCACGACCCAGCGACTTCACGTCTTGGCGAACCATTTTGGTTGTTCCTTCCAAAAACTTTCGTTGGTAGCTTAACGTCTGCTTGGAACATCGAAAAGAAACGCCTTAACCGCCTTGGCAAACCTGTTTTGAGCCTAGAAAACGAAAACCTTCGCGCATGGTCTATGACCGTTGTTTTCTTTGGCGCATTAACCGCCATCTTCGGCTGGTGGGCTCTAGCTTTCCTAGTAGCGCAAGCGCTATACGGTATTTCATTGCTAGAAGTGGTTAACTATCTTGAGCACTATGGTCTACTACGTAAGAAACTTCCTAACGGTCGTTACGAGCGTTGCAAACCTGAGCATTCTTGGAACAGCAACCACTTAGTCACTAACTTGTTCCTTTATCAGTTGCAACGCCACTCGGATCATCACGCTAACCCTGTGCGTCGCTTCCAAGCGCTTCGCGACTTTAAAGACAGCCCACAGCTTCCTTCAGGTTATGCATCAATGATCGTTGTTGCGATGATTCCACCACTATGGTTCAAGATCATGAACAAGCGTGTATTGGCTCACTACGATGGCGATATTACTAAAGCGCACTTGTATCCACCTAAGCGTGAAAAGCTACTTCGTCAATACGGTGGTCAAGAAGCTGTTGAGCATGAAGCAGAAGGTAAGCAGATCAAATCTGACTCAGCATTGACTGAAGTGAAGAAATACTCTGCTGAAG
>JBPEWS010000204.1:0-3806 GCA_052032465.1 Pseudomonadales bacterium | reverse complement strand
GAGGTATTGGTGGCAATGACACCGTCCATCTCAAAGCGCTGAAGCTTTTCAATGATTTGATCCAGCTCATCGGGCTGTAAATCTGGGGCAATTTTTAAAACCAACGGCACATAACGACCGTAAGTCTCGGTCAGTTGCTTTTGCTCCATTTTCAGCACATCAAGAAGGTCGCTCAAACCTTCTCCAAACTGAAGCTCACGCAGGCCCGGAGTGTTCGGCGAGGACAAATTCACCGTGACATAGTCCGCAAAAGGGTACACTTTTCTAAGGCAATGCAGATAATCATCATTGGCCTGCTCATTCGGCGTCACTTTGTTTTTGCCGATATTAATACCCAGCACGCCCTGTTTTTGACGAAAATACTGAGAAGCTTTGACATGACGAATCAATGCATCAACGCCCTGATTGTTAAAACCCATACGGTTAATAATCGCTTGATGCTCTGGTAGGCGAAAAAGTCTTGGTTTAGGGTTCCCCTCTTGCGGCTTCGGCGTAATCGTGCCGATCTCAATAAAACCAAAACCCAGTGCAGCCAAGCCGTCAATATAGGCGCCGTTTTTATCCAGCCCTGCGGCTAAACCTATGGGGTTTCGAAATGTCTTACCCCACAAAGTTACGGGCTTTTGGACGGGCTCAATCATCGCGCGATTAAGCCCTGAGAAACGATTTAACTGTTTTAAAGCAAAGTCATGCGCCGCCTCAGGCTCCATTTGAAACAATAAAGAACGTAAAACCGAATACATAACTCACCTCAGATTGAATTGCAGCACTATTTTCCCATAGAATGAAGTAATGAGCACCCATCAAAAACAATTTTCTGAGCTAGTCATTGAGTTCCAGCTTCATAATGGCGCTTTGACTCACTTAGTCCCTAGTTGTCAAAAAGCAGCAAGCCAGATCTGCGATCAAGATCTGACGCAGTGCTATGAATGGCTGCGTAATCTAAAAAGAGAGCACCCTTTGAAACCCGTCGGTAGTGATTTTCAGCGCCAAGTTTGGCGGCTGTTACGGCTGGTGCCCGAGGGTGATACCATCTGTTATCAAAACCTAGCAAACTGGATGGGCAACCCCAAAGCCGTTCGTGCCATCGGTACCGCTGTTGGCAAAAACCCAATCTCTTTGCTTATTCCTTGTCACCGCGTCATTCAAAAAAGTGGTAAAACCGGCCAATACCGATGGGGCGCCGACCTCAAACAACGGTTGCTTGATTTTGAAACGACAAGGTGAGCTTTTTTTAGCTCAAAAGCCTTTAATTCAGGCGCAAGAGCCGAAGGACAACCTTTTGCCTTATGACGGCGAGGTCTTTTATTACGGCGTTTTTTTGAGCCCAGAGCAACAAACCGAGCTCTTTGGCGCATTACGAGAAACGATTCAGTGGCAACAAGAGTGCGTGACACTTTTTGGAAAAACACATCATTTAACGCGCCAGGTCGCTTGGTTTCACCATGAGCAACAGCCTTATCACTACGCTAATAGCATCAAGCTGGCCCAGCCCAATAATCAAGTCATTGCGCGGATACAGCATCAAGTAGAGTCTTTAACGGGCCAGACCTATAACAGCTGCTTGGCAAATTTCTACCCCGATGGAACCAGCGGCATGGGCTGGCATAGTGATAATGAGCCTGTTTTTGCAAAGGCCCATTCAATTGCCTCGGTTAGCTTAGGAGCCCAGCGTAGCTTTCAGTTAAAACACAAAGCCAGCGAAGAGAAATTCACTGTAGAGCTGGCCTCAGGAAGCCTACTTGAAATGGCAGGCGAAACTCAGCAGCACTGGCTTCACGCCCTGCCCAAACGAAAGCGCATCCATGAGCCAAGAATCAACCTGACTTTTCGTCAGTTTTTAACCAAGCCCGACAAGTGCTAGATTTCTAGCCCATTGGTGAGTGGAATTCGCCAGTCTTTACCAAAGCCACGGCGCGTAATTCGCGGCCCTGGTGCTGCTTGAAAACGCTTATACTCATTGCGTTTAACCAGACTAAGCACACGCTCGACATCCTCTCGCTTAAATCCCTGAGCCACGATAGCATCCGCATGGTAATTTGCCTCAATATGCAAGTGCAAAATACCATCGAGTACATCGTATTCTGGTAATGAATCGCTGTCTTGTTGATCTGGAGCCAGCTCAGCCGAAGGTGCTCGAGTAATCACCCGATCCGGAATTGGCGGATTATCTGGGGTCAGCTCATTACGATAGCGCGCTAAACGATAGACATCCGTTTTGTAGACATCCTTAGGCACCGTATAAGCGCCCGCCATATCGCCATAAAGCGTGGAATAACCAACAGCGACTTCGCTCTTATTACTGGTGCTCAGCAAAAGGCCACCGAGCTTATTGGACATGGCCATTAATAGCAGGCCTCGACAGCGAGCTTGAATATTCTGTTCAGCCAAACCGGGCTGGGTGCCTTCAAATGGCTCCTCCAGAATCCCCATAAAGGCATTATAGGCCGACTCGATCGGCAGCGTAAGATAGTTCACCCCCATGCGCTGCGCCTGCTCGGCCGCATCTTGCTTACTGATGTCAGCGGTATAGTGAAAAGGCATCATCACAGCAGTAACATTTTGTGCGCCGAGTGCATCAACAGCGACAGCCAATGTCAAAGCCGAATCAATGCCCCCAGACAAACCCAATAAAACACGAGAAAAGCCATTTTTTTGAACATAATCACGCGTACCCACCACTAATGCCGCGTAGCACTCTTGTTCATGGTTCATTCGTTTAAACCCGCGAGTATCAGCGAAGGTCCATTGTGTTGATGCACTTGCGCCCTCTTCGCTTTCAGGCAAAGGCAAGCTCATCTGAATCGTTGATGTGATCGGCTCAAAATGAGGCAAATCATGAACAACACCCTTAACAGGACATGCAACCATCGAACCACCATCAAAAACAAGTTCATCTTGCCCGCCTACTAGGTTGCAATAGACAAACGGGACTTTTGCTTCGGTTGCTCGACGCATCACCGCGTCAACTCGATCCGCTTGTTTTCCGTAATAAAATGGTGAGGCATTCAGGGACAAAATGGATTGAACATCTTGCTCTACAATGTCGTAAATACTGTCACAGCGCCAGATATCCTCGCAAATACTCAGGCCAAATTTCACGCCCTTAACTGTCACTGAAGCTTTTTCCTTGCCCTCGATGAAATAGCGCTTCTCATCGAAAACGGCAAAATTCGGCAATAACTTCTTAAAATAGCGAGCCGCCACTCGACCCGACTGAATGGCATAAGCCGCGTTATAGCACTCGCCTTCTTTGTAGCAAGGAGCACCGAAGACTACCGTCAACCCTTCCCATGACTGACTCGCCTCGCGAACCGCCTCGATCGCCTGCTCACAGGCCGATGGCATATTGCGTCGAAAGAGCAAATCCTCAGGAGGATAACCCACCAAAAACAACTCAGGAAAAACAACAATATCCGAACCTGCTCGACGAGCAGACTCAACAACTTTAAACAATAAGGAAAGATTGCCCTGCACATCTCCGACCGTGGGATTGCACTGAGCGAGGGTTAAACGAAGGTTAATGGTCACGAAACTAGCTAACTCAATAGGAATCTTCCTATTCTGTCACTGCCGAAACAAAATGCAAGCATTTCGCCCCTTCCACCATTGCTAATTTTTTTCTTGACACAAGCCTGATAAATTCGGAAAATGCGCGCCTATCATTTGAGTGGCTACGTAGCTCAGCTGGTTAGAGCACAGCATTCATAATGCTGGGGTCGGCAGTTCAAGTCTGCCCGTAGCTACCACTCAATTCAAAGACTCTTTCCCATCTCCCTTTATAAAAATCATCGCAACCACTTGCT
>JBPEWS010000203.1:0-2386 GCA_052032465.1 Pseudomonadales bacterium | reverse complement strand
TTGCCTTCAGAGTTTTCAAAGTCGATCGGGTTAACTTTATGTGGCATGGTCGAAGAGCCAACTTCACCCTCGATTTGCTTTTGCTTGAAGTAGCCAAGAGAAATATAGCCCCAAATATCACGATCAAAGTCGATTAAGATCGTGTTATAACGCATGATGGCTTGGAAAAGCTCAGCCATGTAGTCATGCGGCTCGATTTGCGTTGTGAACGGATTAGGTGTTAAACCCAAGGACTCGATAAAGCGCGCTGAAATATCAGGCCAGTTCAAGTCAGGATAGGCGCTGATATGTGCGTTAAAATTACCAACTGCACCATTGATCTTACCGAGCAGCTCCTGCGCTTCGATTTGTTTGATCTGACGAGCAAGACGAGCAGCAACATTGGCCAGCTCTTTACCAACCGTGGTCGGTGAGGCTGTTTGGCCGTGAGTTCGAGATAACATCGGGATGTCGGCAAATTCTTGAGCCAATTCTGAGATTTGCTTCAAAATGGCCTCTTGTGTTGGGATGATCACAGTGAGACCTTTGCGCAACATCAAAGCGTGCGAGAGGTTGTTGATATCTTCTGAGGTACAGGCAAAGTGAACGAATTCATTAACGGCTTGTAGCTCTTGGTTATCGGCAAATTTTTGCTTAATGAAATACTCTACGGCTTTGACATCGTGGTTAGTCGTTGCTTCGATGTCTTTGATTGCCTGCGCATCGTCGATCGAAAAATCATCCACAATGCTGTTCAATAAAGCTTGAGTAGCCTCGCTAAACGCAGGGACTTCAGCAATCTCGCTTTGTGCGGCAAGGTGCTGCAACCAGCGAACCTCGACTTCCACGCGAGCATGCATCAAACCATATTCGCTAAAAAAATCACGAAGCGCTTGAGTTTTTGAGCCATAACGCCCGTCGATAGGTGAAATTGCGGTAAGTGCTGAGAGTTCCATAAGCTTAGTAAATCATTGAAAATGGGGCGCTATAATAGCGCATTTTCGTGTTTGAGTGAATTTTGATTGCTTGAATTTAGCCAACAAAAGCCCCAAGATAATCGAAGTTTTCTTGGATTTATTTCTATGCACGCCAACATCCATTATCGCATTGATTCTAGCTCTGCGTTCGGTCACGTTTTTCAAGTCCAGCTACGCATTAAACAGCCTGACCCTAGCGGGCAGGTGCTTCGCTTACCCTTGTGGATTCCGGGAAGTTACCTGATCCGCGATTTTGCTCGTCATATTATGCACTTTGAGGCCAAAGCGGCTGATGGTAACCCCGTGGCTTATGAGCGTTTGGATAAAGCCTCTTGGCAGCTTGAACCTGTAGAGGGTGAGCTGTTCTGCGAGTATACGGTATATGCTTATGACACATCGGTGCGCACGGCTTATCTTGATCAGACCCGTGGGTTTTTTAATGGTACGAGTTTGTGCTTGGAGGTAGTGGGGCAATCTGATCAGCCTCACAGCGTTGAGCTGCTAAAACCTGAGGCAGAATTTGCGAAAAATTGGCAGGTGGCTACTACGTTGCCCGCAATGCAGGTGGATGATCAGGGTTTTGGTCTTTATCAGGCGAAAAATTATCTCTCGTTGATTGATTTCCCGGTTGAAATGGCGGAAATGGAGAGAGCGCAGTTTGTGGTCGATGGTAAGCCCCATGAAATTGTTTTTACAGGCATCAAAGGTGTTGATGTTGAGCGTATAGCAAAAGACTTAACGCCGATCTGTCAATGGCACTGTGATTTGTTTGGCGGTTTTCCTGCGGATAAATATTTGTTCATCACGCGTGTAGAGCATGGCGGTTATGGTGGGCTGGAGCATATGGATTCTACCATGTTGTTATGTAGCCCAGAAGATTTGGCACTGATTGGCGAGTCAACGAATTCCACTGAGCTTAAAGATAGCTATATTAATTTTTTAGGTTTGTGCAGCCACGAGTATTTCCATCTTTGGAATGTTAAACGGATGCGTCCTAGCGCCTTTATTCCCTATGATTTGAGCCGCGCGAATTATACCGATGCGCTATGGTTTTTTGAGGGCATGACCTCGTATTACGACGATTTGTCTTTGGTAAAAACAGGCACGATTTCAGTTAATAAGTATTTGGACTTACTGGCGAAAAATATCAGCCGAGTCAACCGAACCTTGGCTCAGGAAAAGCAGAGCGTGACCGAGTCGAGTTTTGAGGCATGGAGTAAGTTTTATCAGCAGGATGAAAACGCACCTAATGCGGTGGTCTCGTACTATGCTAAAGGTGCAATGATAGCCTTGATGTTGGATCTGAGTATCCGAAAGGCAACGGGTTCGCAGTCGAGTTTGGATGATGTTATGCGGGCTATGTGGCAGCGCTACCTAAACGGTGATGCTGTGGATACTGGCGATGTGATTGAAGCGGTGAATAATATCGC
>JBPEWS010000202.1:0-5036 GCA_052032465.1 Pseudomonadales bacterium | reverse complement strand
TTTTATTTAGAGCGCGGTTATTTGGCCTTTGATTTTGAGCAAGTGCAGGTTTCCGTAACGCCTGATCGTGAGAAAGTCTATATCGCGTTGTTTGTGACAGAAGGTCAGCCATATAAGGTGACCGCATCTGAATTTGTTGGCAATTTGCCCGTTGAGCAGTCTGAGCTTGAAGCCGCATTGGCTTACTCGCCAGGTGAGGTGTACAAGCAAAGTAGCGTTTCAGAAAGCGAAACCGCCATGCTGAATCTTTTGGGTGATTTGGGTTATTACTATGCACGAGTTAATGCGCAGCCGCAGCTGGATGAAGAGGGTCATACCGCTAAGCTGATTTATCAAGTGATCCCGGGTGAGAAAGTTTATGTCCGAGATATTGTGTTCAAGGGCAATATTGATACCTCGGATGAAGTGCTGCGTCGAGAAATGCGTCAGCTTGAAGGGGCCCCTGCAGATAAATCAAAAATTGATTTTTCAAAAGCGCAACTACAGCGTTTGGGCTATCTGCAGTCAGTGGATATCGCAGCAACGCCAGTGGCGGGCGAGCCTGATCTGATGGACTTGGAGGTGACAGTTGAAGAGCGCCCATCAGGTGAGTTTACGGCTAACCTAGGCTTTTCTGAAAGCGTGGGTTTTTCTTTTGGTCTAGGTATCAGTCAGAAAAACTTCCTCGGCTCAGGCAACAGTGCAAGCTTTAGCGCAAATAAAGACCAAGCTCGTACCTCGCTTAATATGAGCTTTACCAACCCCTATTACACACCAAGCGGAATTAGCCGCGGTTGGGGTGTGTATTACTCAGAAACCAACTTTGATGATGTCAGTAACTCGACGCTGGATTGGTCGATTGACCGTCTGGGCGGTTACCTAAACTTTGGTTACCCTGTTGGTGATTATGAGCGCGTTACACTGGGCTTTGGTGTGGACAATAGCAAGATTATCAGCGGCACTTACACCGCGATTGATATTGAAAACTATATCGAGGAAAACGGTGATAATTACCTGAACTTTACTACTGAATTAAGCTGGCGACGCAATACGCTAAACCGCGGATTTTTGCCAACCAGTGGTTTGTATACCCGCATGGGCGCAGAGATTGCGGTACCCGGCAGTGACTCTCCTTATTATATCCTAGATGCAAATATCGATCACTATTTTGAACTTTCTGATCGCTGGTCGCTCCTAGTAAGGGGCGACACAGCCTACGGTAATAGTTTGACCGATGGTAGTGGATTGCCGTTTTTCAAAAACTTTTATGCAGGGGGTTTAGGTTCGGTACGCGGTTATCGACGTAATACGTTGGGGCCTGAAAGTCCACGAGCTATCGCGCTGACTCAGTTTGATGAAAATGGCAATGTGGTTACTGATGAAAATGGCGACCGCGTTTACGACCTCAGTAAAACTGACCAATTTCCAAACGCGATTGGCGGTAACTTTAAACTGCATGGCGGTTTGGACTTGATCTTCCCAATGCCGTTTTTTGAGGACTATGACAATGTCAGAACCTCAATTTTTTATGATATTGGTAATGTTTACTTGGTTGACTCGCCAGACTTGGTACAATCGGGCGATCCGAATGAGGGCTTTGATTACAAGCAGCTGCGTTCAAGTTATGGTATCACCTTGTCGGCTTATACCTTTGTTGGTCCATTAACCTTTAGTCTGGGGCAGGCGATTAACCCGAAACCAGGTGATGAAAGAAAATTCTTCCAGTTCTCGCTGGGACAAACGTTTTAAATAAAAAAAGGAGACTTCTCTATGAACATTATGCAAAAGCTATTCTTAGTCTGTGCATTTTTTGGCTTTGCGGCAATGAGCCACGCCGAACTTAAAGTGGCTGTCGTTGATATTGAAATGGCGGTGCGTCAATCTTCATCATGGCAAGCAGCCGAGGCGCGCTTGGCCAACAAATTTAAATCAGAGGAAGCCAAAGTTAAGCGTTTGCAAAATGAGCTTAAAGGTCTTCAACAGAAGTTTAAATCAACGGGCGCAAACATGAGCAATAAAGAAAAGCTTGAGTTTGAGCATCAGTACAAAAGCAAAGAGCTTGAGCTGCAAGAAATTGTGTATAAGCAACAGGTTGCTTCACAGCAAGAAACGCAAAAATACATGCAAACAATGATGCCAAAGATTGAAGAAATCATTAACACGATTGTTGCACAGAAAAAACTGGATTTGATTATTGCGCGTCAAGCCGTACAATATGTAAATCCGAGTTTGGACATTACTGAAGAAGTGACCAAACGACTTAAATAAGTTTTTTATGTAAGGAATCTTTGTGACCCTGGCAGAAATTGCAGCTGCTATTGGCGCTCAACTACAAGGCGATGGCAACGCAGTTGTTCATCGCCTTGCATCTATTGAGCGAGCCGATAAAGATACGCTGACCTTTATCTCAAAAAGTAAATTTACTGCCTTACTCAAAGATACTCAGGCGGGTGCGGTCATTTGCAAAGCACAACAAGCGCAGCAATGCCCGACTAATGCCTTAATTGTTGATGACCCATACCTAGCTTACGCTAAAGCCTCTGCGTTATTTGCTACTGCGCCCAAGCGATCTGCCTCGATTCATCCAACCGCTCATATTGACCCAACAGCTTCTGTTGCGGCTTCTGCACATATTGGCGCTCATGTTGTTATTGAAGAAGGTGTTAGCATCGGTGAGCAAGTGCAAATTGATGCCGGTTGTGTGGTAGGTGCTCATAGCCGTTTAGCGAATCATGTTCATTTATTCGCGAATGTTACTGTCTATCATGATTGCCATATTGGTGAGCGAACGCAAATTCACTCAGGCACTGTGATTGGTGCGGATGGTTTTGGCTACGCGCCGTCAAAGCTTGGCTGGGTGAAAATTGAGCAAGTAGGGCGTGTCATCATTAAAAATGACTGCCATATAGGCGCTAATTGCACGATTGATCGCGGTGCGATCGAGGACACGATCATTGAGCAAGGTGTGATTTTAGATAATCAGATTCAAATCGCGCATAATGTTGTTGTTGGTGAAGGAACGGCTATGGCGGCGCAGGTAGGTATTGCGGGTAGCACGCAAATTGGTAAGCGCTGCATTATTGGTGGCTCTTCTGGTTTGGCGGGCCATATTGAGCTTGCTGATGACGTTTACTTAAGTGGTGGCACGATGGTCAATAGCTCCATCCGCAAGCCTGGGCAATACTCATCAGTGACTGTGGCCCAACCGCATCGTCAATGGCTACGCAATGCGGCTCGCTTTAATCAGTTGAGCGATATGTATAAACGCCTTCAGGCATTAGAGGAACAATTGCAGGAACTTGAACGTGATGATTGATATACAAGGTGTATTAGAGTACCTCCCTCATCGATACCCATTTATGTTGGTGGATCGAATTGAAAAATTTGAGGTGGGCAAAGAAATCGTAGGCTATAAAAATGTCACCTTTAACGAACCTTTTTTTCAGGGCCACTTTCCGCAAAAGCCCATTATGCCGGGTGTTTTGATTTTAGAGGCCATGGCTCAAGTTGCCGGAATTCTTGGTGTAGAAACGGCCAAACAAGAGCAAAATAAAGACATTATTTATATCCTTGCTGGCATTGACGGAGCACGCTTTAAAAAGCCTGTAATCCCGGGTGACCAATTAGTAACCGTGGCGCATATTACAGCGCATAAACGTGGCATTTGGAAGTTCGAATGCGAGGCCAAAGTTAACGGTCAAAACGCTGCGAAAGCCAGCATTATTTTATCTGAGCAGGAGCCATTTTCGTGATCCATCCCTCTGCCATTATCCATGAGTCAGCACAGCTGCATGAATCTGTAGAAGTGGGTCCTTTTAGCTATATCGGTGAAAACGTCACGATAGGCGAAGGATGCAAAATCCATTCCCATGTTGTTATCAAAGGTCCAACTATCATTGGAAAACGTAATGAGTTTTTCCAATTTGGGTCGATCGGCGAAAAATGCCAAGACAAAAAATACGCTGATGAGCCAACGCAGCTGATTATTGGTGATGACAATACCTTCCGTGAAGGGGTTTCCTTGCATCGAGGCACAATCCAAGATGAAAGCAAAACCGTGATTGGCAGTCGCAACTTATTGATGACGACTGTGCATATCGCGCATGATTGCGTTATTGGTGATGACTGCATTCTCGCCACCTCGGCCACGCTCGCAGGCCATGTGAAAGTGGGTAATGGCGTGATCATTGCAGGCCACTCAGGAGCTCATCAGTTCTGTCAGATAGGCGATTATGCCATGGTGGGCATGAACAGCTCAGTTAGCAAAGATGTGCCATCCTTTGTTTTAGCTCATGGCAACCCAGCGAGTCCTGTGGGCATGAATTTTGAAGGCATGAAACGTCGAGGCTACAGCAAAGAGCTGATCTCGGCACTGCGTCAGGCCTACAAAATTGTTTATCGTGAAGCGGACACCTTGGAAAAAGCATTAATCGCGCTTGAGCCATTGGAGCAGCAATTTGCTGAAGTCAAAAACTTTGCCGATTCGATTCGCCGATCAAACCGAGGCATAATCCGCTAATCCAGCTTGCTGTGAATCCATAGAGGGCGTTTACCATGACCACGATCATGATCGTTGCCGGCGAGCAATCGGGTGATAACTTGGGCGAAGGCCTCATTAAAGAGTTAAGCCAATTACTTCCAAATACGCGCTTTATCGGTATGGGTGGTGAGAAAATGCAAGCAGCTGGCCTGGAGCCTTTGGCCGATATGGAGCTGCTATCGGTGATGGGCTTTATCGAACCAATTCCTCGGATTCCAAAACTTTTTGCGCTGAGACAGTCGCTGATCGATACGGCGGTAAAATCCAATATTGATGTCTTTATTGGTATCGATGCGCCGGCGTTTAACACAGGTCTTGAGCGAAAGTTGAAAGAGCGAGGCATTCGCACGGTACATTATGTTAGTCCTTCGGTTTGGGCTTGGCGTAAAGGACGGATTCACACGATTAAGCAAGCTGTCGATCTCATGCTAACGCTATTTCCCTTTGAGTCTTCGTTTTATCAAGAGCATCAAATCCCCTCGGTTTGTGTAGGCCATCCTTTAGCTGAAAAATTCCC
>JBPEWS010000201.1:0-2744 GCA_052032465.1 Pseudomonadales bacterium | reverse complement strand
GCCATTGAAGCGCAAAAATATGTGCTTCGCGCCACCAATACGGGCTATACGGCCATCATTACACCAAAAGGCAAGCTTCAAGATACTGCACCGTTTGCTAACCGAACTGTATTAGTCGGTGAGTTTGAAACCATGTCAGGCAGCACTCCCTATAACCGCCTCGGCAACTGGCCTTTTTATGCACTATTTCTGTGCTTTGGCTTTGTAATTTTCTTCTTAACGCACCGCAATAAAACACAATCCGTTTGACTCTCTGATCGCTTCTCATTATGTTTAAGCCACTTTATTTTATGGTAATTGAGGAGCACTCATGAAAAAGACAGCTTTAACGGCCGCTATTCTAGCCGCAAGCACAGTAGCACAAGCACAGCTTGTTGATGTTAACGGTGGCGAATGGGAAGGTGGCACCGAGCTTGGTTTCACTATGATCGATGGTAATACGGATACCAACAGCTTTATTGCCGGTACCGACTTGATTAACACACGTGAATTCTGGAAGCACTCTTTAGGCGCCGATGCTTACTACGCTTCAGAGCAAGGCACTCGCACTGCTGAGCAGTACAATATCCATGCTGATACCAACCGTGAAATCACAGAGCGTGTATTCATTAAAGGCCTTGCCGATTGGGATAAGGATAATTTCTCAGCGTTTGACTACCAAACGTCACTGGGTCTTGGTCTAGGTGCTTACTTGATCAAAGAAGAACATCACAGCCTTGAGTTTTCAGTTGCGCCAGGTTGGCGTCATAGTGAGTTTAAAGCTGGTGGTAGTGATGATGAGTACATCACGATCCTTGGTGATAAATATTCTTACGGCATCAACGACAAAACGCGTTTATTCCAAACAGCGGATGTTAGCATCGGTGAAGATAACACTATTACCAATGCAGCTGTTGGTATCACAACCGAGCTAGCTCAAGACCTAGCGCTCAAAGCAGGTTATGCTATTGAGCACCAAACTGATGTGCCAGCAGGTACACGCAATCTTGACCGTAAAACCACATTGACGATTTTGTATTCTTACTAAATCAAGGTTTAGGGTTTTGCGTAAACGTTACGCATAAAAAAAGGCATCCAAATGGATGCCTTTTTTATTATCTCTTGTTACTGCAGACCAGAAGCCTGCAGCAACAGAAGAATTACTTGCTAGTGAATTCAGGGTAAGCTTCGATACCGCAGTCTGCAATATCAACACCTTCGTATTCAACTTCTTCAGTAACACGGATGCCCATAGTTACTTTCAAGATGAACCAAACAACCAAGCTCACAACAAATACCCATACAAAGATCGTCAATGCACCGATGATTTGGCCGCTGAATGATGCTGCGTCTGAAGTTACTGGTACTAATAGAAGACCTAGTAGACCACAAACACCGTGAACAGAGATCGCACCAACAGGATCATCTAGCTTCAACTTATCAAGTGTAATGATGCTGAATACCACCAAAATACCACCTAGAGCGCCCCAGATAGAAGCTTGTAGTGGAGTTGGAGTTGAAGGCTCAGCTGTAATAACAACTAGACCCGCAAGCGCACCGTTAAGAAGCATTGTAAGGTCAGCCTTACCGAATAGTAGCTTAGCAATAATCAATGCGGCAATACCACCAGCTGCTGCTGCTGCATTTGTGTTCAAGAATACAACCGCAACTGCGTTTGCATTGTCAGCACCTGCAACGGCAAGAACAGAACCACCGTTAAAGCCGAACCAGCCCATCCATAGAATGAATGTACCTAGCGCTGCCAAAGGCATGTTTGCACCTGGAATCGCGTTGATTTTACCGTCTTTACCGTATTTACCCTTACGAGCACCAAGAAGGATAACACCTGCTAGAGCAGCTGCTGCACCCGCCATGTGAACGATACCAGAACCAGCGAAGTCAACAAAACCAAGATCACCAAGGTTGTAAAGACCAAATACGTCATTGCCACCCCAAGTCCAAGAACCTTCCATTGGGTAGATGAAGCCAGTTAGAACAACCGCAAAGATCAAGAAAGCGAAAAGCTTCATGCGCTCTGCAACCGCACCTGAAACGATAGACATTGCTGTTGCAACGAATACCACCTGGAAGAAGAAGTCCGCAGCGGGTGCATACGTGCTGTCTTCAGCGTAAGAAGTAATGCCTGAAAGGAAGAAGTCGCCACCATACATGATCGCGTAACCACAAACGAGATACATAATACAAGCAATCGCGTAAAGCGCGACGTTCTTAGTAAGGATCTCGGTTGTGTTTTTCGCACGGACTAGACCTGCTTCAAGCATAGCGAAACCTGCCGCCATCCACATGACTAGAGCACCAGACACGAGGAAGTAGAAGGTATCAAGACTGAAAGCCATTTGGCTCATTTCGTTCACGTTAATCTCCTGTTTAAGTTTTACCTGCCAAGTTAATTAGCAACTAGTATGCCAATATGACAAGAGACTTTAAGACAAGAGATCACAGCCTTTGTGACAAATGGCGCCGATCTTTAAGCCAAAGGTGCACCGATTTAACACATTCCAGCTATATTGATGGTCAAAATAGCATTATTTTGACGCAATATGCACTATTTAAGAGCAGATCTGCCCGTTTTCATCTAATGCTGGAAATGGCCTACCTTGCTCCAATAATTCCTGCGCTTCTTTTGGATAGGCGAAGGTAAACAATAATCGCTGGTATTCCGCCTCATCTAATTGCACCGAAGAAAACATTCCTTTTGCGTGTCGCTGGCGTTGTGCTTCTGCCAAAATAATGGCCGCTGAAAC
>JBPEWS010000200.1:0-1659 GCA_052032465.1 Pseudomonadales bacterium | reverse complement strand
TGAATGCCGTGGCCGTGGCTCATAACGCGAAGCTGCTCAAGAGACTCAATTTGCTCTAATGCCGATGGCGACCAGGTAACGAAGGCTTTAAGCAACGATACGCGATAGCCATAGATACCGATATGTCGATAGTAGCTAGTCGCCTGTTGAGCGCGCTCAGGCAAGCTTTGCGGAAAACCATCACGAAAGTATGGAATCGGCGCACGGCTAAAATATAACGCCTTTCCTGACTCATCAAAAACCGCTTTGACGCAATTAGGGTTCATCACCTGCGCAAGCTCATCGATTGGCTCAGCCAACGTCGACATACTGCAATTGCTGTTCATGGCTAAATTCTGCGCCACTTGGCTAATGTTTTCAGGTGGAATCAAAGGCTCATCACCCTGCACATTAACCACGATCGTCTCGTCACTCCAGTTCATGGTTTGGCAAACCTCGGCAATTCGATCCGTACCACTGTCATGGTCATCTCGTGTCATGCAAACCGTAGCACCAAACTGCTCAGCCACCTGAGCGATACGCTGATCATCAGTTGCAATCACCACCTGCTGAGCCGCACTCTTTAGCGTTTGCTCATAGACATGTTGAATCATTGGTTTGCCTGCCAAATCAATTAATGGCTTACCTGGAAAGCGTGAAGAGGCATATCGAGCGGGAATAACTACTTTGAATTCAGTGTTCATGATGGCGGTTTTTATCCAAGTCAAAAGGTAATTTGTGTTTCATATCGGCAAGTACAGCTTCGGGCAGAACCGCGATAATCGGCAATACCCAGATACGCGGGTCGCTGATACGAAGCTCAGCGCATTTGACGGCATCTTTGCTGGTGATCAGTATAAGCTCGGCCTGACAGTTTTCAATATCCGCACGGTCAAAGGCGCTATGGTCTGCCAATGCATGCAACTGGGCATGAACGCCAACACTAGCAAGCGTCGCAATAAATCGCTCAGGATTACCAATACCGCACATGGCCGTGCAGGATTGATTCTCAGCAAAAGTCGAAAACTCCGCCAAGGGTTTTTGTTGACCCGTCATAAAATGGGTAAATGCCTGCGGTATGATCGATAATTTATGCACTTTGTCTGAGTCCACTGAGCCATCAACAGAGACAGGGGATGTACAAAGCATAGTATCCACCTCAGCAAGCCGACTTATTGGCTCTCGCAGCGGCCCTAAAGGCAATACCTGCTGATTACCAAACTGGCGCATAGGGTCTACCACGACCAGCTCATAGGCTCTGGGTAAAGCATAATGCTGCAAACCATCATCAGAAATCACCACGCTTGCCCCCTGCTCGCAAGCCTTTTGATAAGCACGCAGGCGCAGCGGGTCAATAATCACCAGTGCATTCGTTTGCTGGGCGATTAAAGCAGGCTCATCACCTACTTGGCTTGGTTTATCTCCTTTTTGTAGCTCATAGGGAAATTGGCTCTGAACCGCGCCGTATCCTCGGGAAATAACCGCAACACGTTCACCTTGTTCTTGAAAGTGCTTCACTAGAGCCATAACCACTGGCGTTTTGCCCGTACCGCCAACTGTGATATTGCCAACAACAATCACTGGTGGCTGTTGCTGTCGATCAAGCTCTCGATTGCGATAACGTGATGCCAATATTTTTAAAATAATGGCCTGCAGCGGCCAGAAAACCCACTTAACCCA
>JBPEWS010000020.1:0-7800 GCA_052032465.1 Pseudomonadales bacterium | reverse complement strand
TCGAGTCCCGTTATTAATAAAGCCAATACCGGTGGTAATGAGCTTTGGGCATTTGCTCCTGTAGAAACGCTAGGTAATTTTGGTCGCTTAAAATTTGATAATAGCTTTGCGGGCGATAATTCGGGAGGAAAATACCGAACTCGCTATGTCTATGGCGTTGATGGGCAAATTGAAATTGTCGCCAATGATAAAGAGCGTGACGGAGATTATACTGGGGCCGATGACCGTTTGGCGCTGTATTTTGGCCTTCGTCGTGGAGGTAGCGCCTATTATGGTTTGGATATTTCACGCAGCATGACATCCGATGTAACAGGCTATGATGATGCGCCGCGTTTAAAATTCAGACTCTACAGCACGTTTACCACGACGGTGGAAGGTGCTCAGGCTGACGGCAATATCCGATTAGAGCGGTTAGCTGAAACCTGGTCGCCAATGGTTTCCACTAAAATCCGCTGGAAGGGCGAGCTCAAGGATGTGTTGGTATTTGGTGGTGGCTATCATCCAGAGGCTAATGAAACTGAAATCGGCACGATGAAAACGCCAGCAGATTTATTGGCTGATTCGTCAACTCAGCTCGGCAATGCACTGTATGTCGTTGATGCGGATACGGGGTTACTTTATGGCTACATGTCCAGCATCCTGAGTCAGGCATCAAGCACGTTGGTGAGCGATGCGGTTGGGGTGAGCTATGCCAATATGAAGTACAGCATTCCCGGGCAAGTCGCCGTCGTTGATGTGGATGGAAACGGTGCAGATTACCTGTATGCGACAGATACAGGCGGTCAGCTGTTTCGTGTCGAGCTTGATCCAGCAGCTGGGGTATTATCTGGCGCAACGCCAACTCCATTATTTAGCAACCCGACCACAATTGCTCAATTAGGTCGTGAGGGGGCGACTGCAAGTGATGGCTCGGACCAACGTGTGTTCTTTGAAGGGCCCGATGCCGCTGTTTTGGAAAGCGGCGACTTAAAAGGCGGCATTTTGGTGGCTATGGGCTCGGGCTTTAGACCAGAGCTGAAAAACAGCCTTGTTCAGGATTACATAATAGCGTATTTCGACCCGCTAAACGGGAGTAGCATAGGTAATCAGCCAAGCTCACCTTATCAGCTGGATGACTTTGTAGACGTCACCTCGAATGTATTAGTGAACAATGCAGTGAGCCAAATTGCTGATACGAGCAATGCTTACATCGGTTGGAAAATAGCACTGGACAAAGCCAACGCAGAGAAGCTTTCTGGAGCGCCAAAAGTGGTGCGTGACCGTGTTTTCTTGGCAACATTTGATAATGTCGGCGAGGGGGACTGCGCAGACAGTATTGGCAATAGCAATGCTTATGCAATGAACCTCGATGGAACGGCTATTTTTGCCAATGGCCGAGTGATCAACACCAGCGATGGCTTTAGTAGTACAGGAAGCTTATTGGTGAATCCGAAGGGCTCACTCGACACTTACTTCTTGGCAAATACCGAAGCGGTTTGTTTAGAAGGTGACTGTTTGAACTCGGACAATGGCGCAGGTGGTAGCTCAACAGGGTCAATTAATACGCAAACCACAGCCAGCCCTCCAGCTTTTATTCAAGACCTAGAAAGCTTAATTCGAACCAAATGGCGTCAATGTATGGATTCTGATTTCACTGACTGCGGTGCGGATTATTAAACACTGATTTAACAAATTTAAAGCTCTGATTTTAAGAGCTGTCCTATTGAGAGTCACAAGGATGGTGACGACTCCTTGGTGCTGCTATTAAAGACCAGCGGTACGTTTGTCTGGTTTTGATGGCCGCAAGTCACTGAAATTGATGACTTTTATTTTCAATTATGTGTTAATGTCGTAATATCCATAAGGAATGTGTAGTTAATGGCTTTCACAGAGAGTGAAGCTAGTAAAAGAACACAGGGAAAGGAAAAAGGGAAAGGAAATGACGATTCAATCCATGCGATATCGTCGATATCAGCATCGTATTCAAAATTTTCGCTCTGCTCAGTCGGGCGTTGTCTTATATTTTGCCATTATCATGTCGATCGCACTGCTCATGATAGCGGTCTCAATCAGCAAAAACAGTATTGCTGCAATGAACAACGCTAACCTGATTAAATTGCGTACGTTGGCTGATACCGCTGGCGCTTATGGTTTAAATCTCGTTCAGAACTTTTTATATGCTGACATGAAAACCTCAGACCGTCGAGAAATTAATCGCATTATCTATAACCCGCCTGGCGCTGATGGACTTTATATCTGGCCAGATAGCGGCTCTGGCAATGCCCAAGCAGGTATTGCCCTAACGCGAGGGACGGTAACAATTGAAGGCGTGCCAAATATCGGTCTGACCACAAAAACTGAGTTTTTAGAATGCGTTAAAACGAGCCTTAACAGCACGATTGCCAATTATTATTTTAAAACAACGGTCTCAGCTCAGCTCATGAACCAAGATGTCCGACAGGAGCAATATTGGAAAATGCTGGGTGTGACTCAATACCTGTGCAAAACATAAATAGGTGGCGTGATGATGAATCGTTATTCTTTTTATTTGTTTTTGGCTTTTGCTTGTTCTCTCTCGCCTCTGAGAGCGGATGATATCGATATTTATATCCAAACCGCGGAAGATTTTGGCCTACAAACGGGCCTTGGGAATAGCTCAACCATTACCTTTATCTTAGATGACTCAAGCTCGATGTCTGATAGCTTGGTTTACGATAATTTTAAACCATCGACGAGTTTAACTAATGAGTGGTGGTGGGATGCTTTAGAGCGTCGCACGACACTAAAAAATGGTTTTATTGACTTTATATCAGCCGCTCCGGGGGATTTGAAAATAGCGTCTTTCCCGATGAACGAGATTGCAGAAGGCTACTTAAAAACACCTGGAGATTTTTTAAGTGCACAGCATAACAGTCGCACCTCGCGAATCACGGGAAGAGATTATCGTCAGCGTGTTGTGGATGATAGCATTCTTGGGGCCCTAACCGGTGGTGTGAACTTACGTTTTGGACGATATGGCTGCCAAACACCTTCAAGCAATCCAAGTTCGACATTCGACTGCGGTTCAGCGTACGAGTATGACAGTTTTTCAACCAATTCGGTTTTTTCTGGGTTAGAGTCTTGCGGTTTATTTTGCACAAGTGTGCATAAGAACTTTGCCTTTGCCCTAACGTTCCCTATGCCGGGTTTTGAAGCTGGTTCAGGTCCCTCGGCATTTGAGGATCGCGACTTGATAGGGATGTTCTTAGCGGGGTTTCGACTTTATGGAGACGGTGTAGACAGCAATTATGACGGGTTTGTTGATAACCCCGCGCATAATGCGCAGTTGACTATACGGGTTTACAACACCGCGGATCTAGCATTGTCGAGTGCGGATGGTGAAAGTATTTTTGCAGAAACACCCGCAGACAACCCCAGTTTGATTCAGCCTTTGGCTGAGTTCACGACGGATTATTATCCCTTTGGCTTTATTAAAGATGGCGAGTATAACTCGGCTAATCGCTACCCCATGCCGGATAGCTCTATTGAAGCGATTGCTGAGAGCATCAAAGATGGAGATTACGAAGCATTGACCTTTGTGATCATGATGACAGATGCTGATTTCGCTAACAAAAAGGATTATCAACTGGGCTTTAACTCAAATTATGTAGAACTGCATATCGAGCACCAGTTAGAAGCAGCAGAAGTGCATGCGCCTGTTTTTTCATTGGGCTCGGATGCCATTGAGCTATCCAACGGGAATGTCTATGACCTAAACCTAGATGACCCGAATCCGCTGCCTGCTTCTTCTATATTATTTCCCTCTCAAGATATGGAAGAGCTTCGCCTCGACAGCGCGACCAAAGTGGCTTTGCGTTTCATGTTGGTGCCTTTTGATGTCAATAATGACGGACTGATCGAAGAGATTAAATTACGCGTCTTTCCAGCAAGTCCGCTTGGAGGCTCGGCCAATGTCACCTTGGGGTTTAATAGCGCGGGCGACCCTGGGGAAATTATTCCGATTGAACAAGGTGGGATTACGGCGCTGTGGAATCAAAGTAATATTCGAGACACGGTGGCGATTGATGTGGCGAAATGGAACCAAAGCGTCGCGCAAAATACGCCATACGATATTGACTTAGATGCCATTGAAGATGCTATGCGAACACTGTTTCGCAATTCGCGCTGGGAATATCATCGAGCGATAACCTTGGTCTTAACAACCAATGCGAGCAGTGATTTACACTTTTATTCATATGAGCATAGCCATGCGATATACAACCAAACCCTAGTGAGCAGCTGGTCTGAAAACTGTCTTGATTTAAAGCAGTTATATGAGCTGCGCGGCAACGGTATTGATATGCGAATGTGCGAGCGTTTCGTATCGCCACGCTTAGTGTTTGATTTAGTTGACACCGCCGTCGTTGATGAAACAACCTTTCCAAGCTCGCAGCGCGAAAAAGTGATTCAAAATGCCTTTTACTTTGGCGCTGACGGTGACACGCCGATGTTTAAAAGTTATGCCAACTCGGTCAATTATCTCTATGGTTATTATGGTGCTCGAGGCGCAGAGTACGAATCGCCTTTTGAGCCCTACAATGCTGGCGAAGCAAAAGCGTGTGGCTTCAATGACACCACGATCTTGCTGACCGATGGTAATGGTAACCCGATTTTTAATGACGGAAGCTATAGCAGCAATACATTACAAGACCTTGGTACAAATTGTACCTTGGGTGAGGTTTGGAATCGTGGCGTTTCAGGGCTGCTTATTTGTTCAGACTGGAAGCATATGGAGAATGTGGCTGAGTATTTGACCTACACCAAGCACGATATTGATGGCAATCAAGTGCCTGATGATTCGGATGTTTTTGGCATGAACTCCTATGCGGTGATGTTTGGCCCTAAACCACCAGCTTGGATGAGCTTGCCAATTATTGAAAATATCTTCAACACGTCGGAAAAAAACCTCGGCATGTTTGCTGAAAAAGCAGGTACTGCGCTGTATGAAAATGGTGACCCTAAACCTTACCATGCGGATAATTCATACTCGCTGGTCCAAGCTTTTCGAGCGATTCAGGCCGATGCCTTGGTGATTAGCTCACAGGTGAGTACGGTTCCCGAGCCGATAGCCAACCCCGTCAACAGCTTTGAAACCTCCGATGAGCTCTATTATCCGTTGTACAAGCCTAATGATCAGCAGTTCTGGCCGGGTAATCTCAAGCGTTATAGTTTCAAAGAGCCTGCAGGCAGTGCAGCAGGTGTGTTTAAAGTCGTTGATGTTAATTTAAACCCCGTTTATTTTGACGTGACGGACACATCCACTGTTGCCGCTGTAGATCCTGACTCAGTGAGCTGGTGGACAGATGAGCCCACCACCAATACCGTTGTTGTGACTAACCCCGATGGCAGTACTGAAACCTATACGGAAACGTTTGGCCCAAGCTATTATCCCGATGGTCAGGTGGTTTCAGCTGGCGGCGCAGCTCAAGAAACCGATGATGCTGACCGAAATCTCTACACCTATATCCCGAACTCTGCCTATGACTCATTGGATCTGGAGGATAATGAATTAGACTCAATGCTTCCGCAGGAGAGTTTGCGTGGTCATGCGGGCATGGCCATTGATGTGGATGAGGTGGTGGCAACTGCCCGAGGTGCTTGGGGTTCAGTGATCCACAACCGACCCAAAATTGTCAGCCAACAGTTAGTGTTCAAAGATAGCTACCTCGATGACAGCATAAACACGGTGTATTTTGGTGATAATGCTGGCTATTTGCACGCCATTGATGCAGGTGAAAAAAGCTCGAACAGCCCTGATCAAAACAAAAGCAACACCGGAGGAACAGAGCTCTGGGCCTTTGCGCCGGTTGAGACTTTGGGTAATTTTGCACGTTTAGCCTATGACGGTGATGATTTTTCTGGCGATGATAAGGGTGGTTTATATCGTACGCGCTACCTGTATGGCGTGGATGGTGATATTCAAATTCTTGCAAAAGATAGCAACCGCAATGGTAATTACACCGATACTGATGATTACTTGAATCTGTATTTTGGCCTGCGCCGAGGCGGAAGCGCTTATTATGGTTTGGATATTTCCACTAGCCGCAAGTCACTAGATACGGACCTTACAGCGATAAACAATGCGCCAAAGCTCAAATTCCGACTATATAGCACCTACACAACCACGGTGATGGGCGATACCAGTGAAAATATTCGCTTGGATCGCCTAGCCGAAACTTGGTCACCTATTGCAACAGCGACTATCCAGTGGCAAGGTCAGCCTACGGATGTCATTATCTTTGGTGGTGGTTATGATTCTTTGCGTAATGAAAGCTCGCAAGGCGCTTTTACCGCCACGGTCAGTACGCCACAGCTGGGCAATGCAATTTATGTTGTAGATGCCCAGTCTGGTCAGCTGTATGGTTACGTATCCAATAGTGATAACCAGTCGAGTGGTGCCTTCGCCTCAGGTGCAACAGGGATAGCACACTCAGATATGGTGTATAGCATTCCCGGTCAAATTGGCTTGGTTGATTATGACCGACAAGGTGTCGACTACCTATACGCCGCGGATACTGGTGGTCAGGTGTTCCGAATTAGCGTAAATAAACATGCTGGCTCGATTGATGCTGGTGGAGGCGTCACCTCGTTATTTAGCAGCGTGACCAAAGTGGCCTCCATTGGCCGAGCTACAGCAATCGCATCAGCTGATCAGCGATCAATCTTTGAAGGGGTTGATGCAGCAATTATCGAGTCAGGCCCTCTCAAAGGCGATATCGCTGTCGTTTTTGGTAGTGGTTTTCGGCCTGAACTTAAACTTGAGTCAGTAATCGATTATTTCTTCGCGTATATTGATCCGCTGAGCTCTCACGGCATGCTTCGAGCAACCACTGCGCCATTAACACAGTTTGTGGATATCACCAGTGAATATCTTCAAAATGATGTGGCGGCGGATTTATCCCTGCTGAGTTCTACCAGCGTGGGTTGGCGCATTCAATTACAACGCCGAGCAGAAAAAATGATCGGCTCACCAAAGATTGTCCGTGATCGAATCTTTGCTTCTACGTTTGATAATGTCGGCGATGGTGACTGCTCCGACAGCATTGGTAATTCCAACGCCTACGCCATGCATATTGATGGAACCGCACTTTTTGAGAGCGGCCGTATCATTGATAGCAACTCGGGCATGACCGGCACAGGCAGTGTCATCGTTAACCCGGATGGTTCTTTAGATACCTACTTCTTGGCCAACACCAATGCCATTTGCCTTGAGGGAGACTGCTTGAGTTCAGGGGGCGCGATTAACGAAGATACCGATGCGAATCCGCCACCGTTTATCCAAGATCTCGAAGCGTTAGTTAGAACCAAATGGCGTCGCTGTATTGATTCTAATTTTATCGATTGTGGTAGCGGTTTATAGTGTTAAAAACCACAATTTGAGGCCGTGGCCGTTTCAAAACGCATGCGACCTGACATGGATAGCACAAGCTTGTTACCGCTGTTTTGCTGATCACAAAACATGATACTGCCGATATAATTAAATTTGCCATCCGCCTTGGTTTTTAAAAATCGACTACAGCCAGAACCGCGCTTAAAGCAGATGCGATACTGTGTTGAGCTAAAGCTATGGCGTTTATAGAGCATCTCACCGTGATCCCAAGTTTGATTATTATTGCTGTCTTCAAACACGGCAAGATTACCCAGTGACCAGTCGTTGCTGCACTTGAGTGACTGATCTAGTGCACAATATGTTAGGGTTTTGCGGCTGATATACGCCTTCTTTCGTGCTTGAATTAAGCCATCACGAAATAAGGTATTAAGGCTTTGAAGCTCTTGGCCTGA
>JBPEWS010000002.1:0-5733 GCA_052032465.1 Pseudomonadales bacterium | reverse complement strand
ATTGGATGTGTGGATTGTAAAATGCGCGTCAGTGAGCAAGTCATTAAAGAGCTTAAGCCAATTCAAGAGCGTGCGCAGTATTACATGGAGCGCCCTGATGTGGTTAATAACCTGCTTGATGAAGGCAGTGAGGCTGCACGCGAGGAAGCTCAAGAGACGCTTGAACTGGTGCGTGATGCGATCGGTTTGATTGGTTAACGATGGATGCAGTTGCCCCTACTTCAGCACGACTATACGGCGAGTCTCTAGGGCAACTGCCGAAAGATCTTTATATCCCGCCTGAGGCGCTTGAGATTATTTTAGAGGCTTTTGAAGGCCCTCTGGATTTGCTGCTTTACCTGATCCGTAAGCAAAATATCGATATTTTGGATATTCCCATTGTTGAGATCACTCAGCAATATATGGGCTATATCGAGCTAATGGATACACTCGATTTGGATTTAGCCGCGGAATATCTTGTTATGGCGGCGGTGTTGGGTGAGATCAAGTCACGAATGCTGCTACCGCGATCAGACGATGAGCTAGATGATGAGCTAGACCCAAGAGCGGAGCTGGTTCGACGTTTGCAGCAGTACGAGGTGTTTCGAAAAGCGGCGTTTGATCTGGATGAATTACCCCGTGATCAGCGGGATGTCATCAGTTTTCAGATGCACTCACCTGAAGTCAACCAAGAGCCAAAATTCCCTGAAGTTGAGCTGACCGATTTAATGCTGGCGTTTGCTGGCTTATTGCGCCGAGAAGATCAACATGTTGAGCATCAAGTTTCAGCTGAGCAATTATCGGTTAATGAAAAGATGAGCTACCTTTTGGATCAGATCCCGACCCAAGGGCGTATCGAGTTGATGAACTTGATCGTACCTGAGGAAGGTCGTTTGGGTGTTGTCGTCACGTTTATGGCCACGCTTGAGCTGGTGAAAAAGCAAATCTTGCAGTGGGTTCAAACCGAGCTATTTGCGCCAATCTATCTTAAAAAACGTGTGATGGATGCTGCTTTGGAGGCGCAAGAAGATGGCGAATGAGTGGCTAACTCAGGTGTTAGAAGCGGCAATTTTAGCGCATGGCCCGATTTCCAGGCAGCGGCTGTATGAATTGCTTGAGCCTGAAAAAATTGACCGCAAAGGCTTTAATGAGGCTATCGCGGCGCTACAAGAGCGTGATCATGCGGTTTATGAGCTCAAAGAGGTGGCTTCTGGATTTCGTTTTCAGGTGAAAACGCAGTTGGCGAAATATATTCAGTCATTGGCTGAGACCCGTCCGCCTAAATATTCTCGCGCCTTGTTAGAGACATTGGTGTTAATTGCTTATCGCCAACCGATCACGCGCTCTGAAATTGAAGATGTGCGTGGTGTGGCGGTGAGCAGCCAAATTATTAAGGCGCTTCAGGAGCGAGATTGGGTTAAAGTGGTTGGACATAAAGATGTGCCAGGGCGTCCGGCGTTGTATGCGACGACAAAGCCATTTCTGGACTATTTTCAGCTCGGCTCGCTGCAAGAGCTGCCAACCCTAGCAGAAATTCGATCCTTAGAGCAGATTAATAGTGAGCTAGATTTAAATTATGCGCGTGAAGAGCAGCAAAGTGAGCGCGCTGTAGTGGTAAAACCGACCTTTGATTCTGAGGTGGATGTGACGGATGAATATCAAGCAGTGGATGCAATTTTGAACACGATTGAGCAACAAAATGAAAAATGATTCCAATAAACGTTTAGTGTTAACTCAAATGCCAAAAGGGCGTCGTCCTTTGGATATTGAGCCTGTGCGTTTACAAAAGTTTTTAGCGAACCAAGGTTTTGGTTCACGCCGTCAGCTTGAGCAAGCCATTGCGGCAAGCGAGATCAAAGTGAATGGCCAAGTGGCGCAGCTGGGTGCTCAGGTTAAGCTCGGTGATAAAATTGAGTGGCAACGCAAACGTTTTACAGTAGGGGTTCAGCCCGCTCAAATGCCAAGAGTCTTGATGTATAACAAGCCTGAGGGCGAGATTTGTACGCGCCAAGACCCTGAAGGACGTAAGACAGTTTTTGCGGCACTGCCTCGTTTGAAAGATGCGCGCTGGATCAGTGTGGGCCGATTAGATATTAATACCTCGGGTTTATTATTGTTTACCGATGATGGTGAGCTTGCGAACCGTTTAATGCATCCGAGTAATGAATTACCTCGCTATTATGCCGTTCGAGTATTGGGTGAAGTTGAGCAAGAACATATTGAGCAGTTACGTGCTGGGGTCGAGCTGGAAGATGGTGTTTCGCGCTTTGAGTCGGTTGAAGACTTGGGAGGCGAGGGAGCGAACCGCTGGTATCGGGTGTGCTTGATTGGAGGTAAAAACCGTGAAGTACGCCGTTTGTGGGAGTCGCTCGGTTTTATGATCAGTCGCCTGATTCGTGTTCAATTTGGTGACCTTCGTTTGCCAGAGAATTTATACCAAGGCAAGGTGGTGGAGCTGAGTTCGGATCAGGTTCAGCAATACTTTGACATCCCTGTGCAGAAGGTGGAATATACCGCTGTTTTTGATCGACGACGTGGTGCTAAACCCTCAGCAGATACGGGCGGACGCCACTCTCGATACGGGACAAAGTCATCACCGTCTAAGCGGCAGGGTCAACGTGCTGGCTTTACTAAAAAACGTAGAAAATAAGGGTTAGATATGTCGGAAACGAATGCTCGTCCATTAAATTTTATTGAGCAGATTATTGAGAAAGATTTGGCGAATGGCCTGCATGAAAAGGTGGTTACGCGCTTTCCTCCAGAACCAAATGGTTTTTTACATATTGGTCATGCGAAGTCGATTTGCTTGAATTTTGGCTTGCTTGAGCAATATACCGGATATTGCAATTTGCGCTTTGATGATACCAATCCAGCCGCTGAAGAGCAGCGTTATATTGACTCGATTAAAGAAGATGTCAGCTGGCTTGGTTATGAGTGGGAGGAGCCTATTCATTACGCGTCGGATTATTTCGGTCTATTGTATGAGTTAGCTGGTGAATTAATTAAAAAAGGCTTGGCTTATGTGGATAGCCAAACCCCTGATATCATCCGCGAAAGTCGCGGCTCCTTTGAGGTGCCGGGCCAAAATAGTCCTTATCGAGAGCGCAGCGTAGAGGAAAACTTAGCGTTGTTTGAGCATATGCGTGCGGGCGAGTTTGACGAAGGTGAATGTGTTTTGCGTGCTAAAATTGATATGGCGGCACCAAATATGAATATGCGTGATCCGGTAATTTATCGAATCCGCAAGATCCATCATCATCAAACCGGTGATCAATGGTGCATTTACCCTATGTACGATTTTACACATCCGCTATCGGATGCGATTGAGGGTATTACGCATTCGTTGTGTACCTTGGAGTTTGAAGATCATCGACCGTTTTATGACTGGGTTGTTGATGCGCTTCAAGATCATCCTGCAATCGCACGTCCAAGGCAGTATGAGTTTGCTCGTCTTGAAATGAACTACACGGTGACCAGTAAGCGAAAACTGAAGCAGCTGGTTGATGAAGCGGTGGTTGAAGGTTGGGATGACCCACGTATGCCAACAATTTCAGGGATGCGTCGTCGAGGTTATACAGCGCATTCGATTCGTCATTTTTGTAAAATGATCGGTGTGACCAAGAGCAATAGCGTAACGGATGTTGGTATGCTTGAGCATGCGATTCGCGACGATCTCAACCAAAACGCGCCGCGACGTATGTGCGTTGTTCACCCTTTGAAATTAACCATTATTAATTACCCAGAGGGCAAGACAGAGCAACTTGAGGCATCAAACCATCCGCAAGACGATACAATGGGAACACGGGAAATTGCATTTTCAGGTTCAGTTTATATTGATCGTGATGATTTTCGTCTAGAGGCGAATAAGAAGTACAAACGCTTAGTGCTAGGCAAAGAAGTGCGTTTGCGCAATAGCTATGTCGTTAAGGCGGTGGATGTGGTTAAAGATGCCAACGATGAGGTGATTGAAGTTCTGTGTGAGTATGATGATCAAACATTGGGTAAAAACCCAGAAGACCGCAAAGTCAAAGGCGTGATCCATTGGGTGGATGCAGCCAGTGCAGTCGATTGTGAGCTGCGTCAGTATGACCGCTTGTTTACTCATGAATCGCCAGGCAGTTTGGATGACTTTTTAGCGCATATTAACCCGCAGTCTTTAACCATTGTTAAAGGTGCGAAAGCAGAGGCTTCGTTGGTGCAAGCCAAAGTGGGTATGGGTTATCAGTTCGAGCGTGAAGGGTATTATTGTATCGATTCAAAGGCTGCTGAAGAGGGTCAGTTAGTATTCAACCAAACGATTGGGCTTAGAGACACTTGGTCATCATAACTTGCTTTTCACAGCTTAAGAATTAACCTTTTGCATCATCATAAAAAAAGGTGGCTAATCTAGCCGCCTTTTTTTATATTTTGGTTTAACTGTCTATTATTGTTTACCATCTAAAATATCGATGGTTGCTCGGGTTGCAACGGCCATATTGAAGAAAATTTTACTTAGATCAACGGCAATTTGTAGATAGTTAATCGGGATTTCAGGTAGAACGATGATTTTTACACCGGGATATAATGTCGTAACGCTGCCATTCGAAACATCACCATTTGGATGAATAACGAGAATGCTGCTGCTATCGGCGGCATCGGTTAATCCGCCTGCTGAGTCAATGTAATCACGTAGCTGATATTCAGGGTTGTAAACCATCGCTTGTGGAACATAAACTTCGCCGCCAATGTTGATGATATCGGTTTTGGCTGGAATAACGATTTCATCACCTTCTTCCAATAAGATGTTTTTTACAATATTGTCCTTAGAAACGACAATAATGCCCAGCGGTTGCATGGTTTGAGCATCTTCAATTAGCTCAGTAATTTGCTCTGCTTTTTTAGCCTTTGCCTCTTCTTGTTTGGGAGTAATTGAGCTAGAAGCTAGGATTTTACGTTGCAATTGTTCGAGCGAGGCGATAATCACTTCTTTTTGCGTTTTAGCAACAGACTTTCTTTTAACGAAAACTTGGCCAATTTGGGCAGAATCTAGGTTGACTGGCACGCGAGCCAGAACATCAAATAAGGTGGTGCCTTTTCGAACAGCGAATTGCGATGCTCCTAGGTTTTCACCTGATATGGAGACTTCGACAACTTGTGCTTGGACATCAGTTTGAAACGTAATGATGTCATTGGGGTAAATCGTCTGATTTTTAAAATCGTCCATCGTAAGATAAACATAGTATGATTCTCCATCACGAATCCCTTTGATAGAGGCATGCGAAGCGGTCGGGTAGGGCTTTGAAAGACTAATCAACTCTTCTCCACTAATCGTAGAGCCAGTGACTTCAAATAAGTAATCATTTTGCGCCTTGCCTTCAACTTGCACAACACCTGAGCGTGAACCAATCACGATGGTGTCATTATCATGCAATAAAATTTCAGGTAATTTACCCTTTAATAAGAATGGGTAAAGGTCAACATTTTTGCTGGTGCCTGTTTTTGCATTAATGATCGTGATTTCGCGGTAGCTGCCTCGTGCTAAGTCGATACCACCGGCTTTATGTATAAATTGGATAATGCTATCGGTTTGCTCACCACTAAACTGGCCTGGTTGGTTAACAAAGCCTGACACAAAAATGTTCACTGGGTTACTTGTTACAAGATTAACGTAAACATGAACATTGTTTTTATAGGTTTGACCGACTTTCTTTTTTACGAAGCCTTCAAGTTCTGAAAGGCGCAAATCAGCAATCCGAACGGGGCCAACCTCTGGAA
>JBPEWS010000199.1:0-5273 GCA_052032465.1 Pseudomonadales bacterium | reverse complement strand
CAACTCGGTTAGCAATTATGAAAAATCTATTTAAGGCGCATCAAACCACCGTTTCAAGACGTCAGTTTTTGGCAGCTGCAGGTTGCTGTGGTGGCGCGGCTGCACTGAGCAGCTGTGCGGTTAACCCGGTCACCGGGCAAAGCCAGTTTATGTTCTATTCCAAGCAAGAAGAAATTGCGATGGACCAGCAGCGCGCGCCTTATCAGTTTTCAAGCGATTACGGTGTCTATCAAAATGATGCGATCAACCGCTATATTTCAGGTGTGGGTCAAAAAATCGCCAAGATTAGCCATCGTCCAGATATGAGTTATAGTTTTCGTGCGGTGAATGCTAACTACGTTAACGCCTATGCCTTTCCTGGTGGCTCTATCGCTTTAACCCGAGGCATCTTGGTGCGCATGGGCAGCGAAGCGGAGCTTGCCGCCTTGCTAGGCCACGAAGTTGGCCACGTAACCGCTCGCCATACTTCAAGTCGCATGTCAAAAGGCACATTGCTTAATGGCGCAGTAGTTTTGGGCTCGGTCCTATTGCAGGGCGCGGGCTACGGTGGTCTTGCCCAGCCAGCTCAGCAGCTCGGTGGTCTAGGCTCGCAATTATTGCTGGCGGATTACAGCCGCGACGATGAACGCCAATCAGATGACCTTGGCATGGAGTATATGGTTAAAGCGGGTTATAACCCACAAGGCATGGTGGATTTGACTGAGCTACTGTTGTCGATGCAAGAAGGCGCCACAGAGGCCGCACAAAGCTTATTTGCTAGCCACCCAATGAGCTCGGAGCGCAACGCCACCGCGATCCGCGAGCTAAACCAAAATTATGCCCAGTATAAAAACCTGCCGATGTACCGTGAACGTTTCATGGACAATATGGCGCCATTGATGCGCATTAAGTCGGCCGTTATCGACTTTGGTAATGCGACAATGGCATTGGCACAACAAAATGCAACCGAGGCAGAATCATTGGCTGAACGCGGTTTGCGTGTGTCACCTAATGACTACTCGGGTTTATTGATTTTGTCTCAAGCAGAAATGAGCCAAAACAAATGGAATGAGGCTGAAGCGCACCTTGCCCAAGCTCAACGTGCGTATCCACAAGAGGCGCAATCGTATTTCCTAACGGCTATCGCTAAGCTGGAAATGAAGAAGCCCGATGAGGCCATCGAGCAACTTAAAGGCTACGATAGTAAGCTGCCAGGTAACCCTTATGTCTTGTTCTATGCAGGTTATGCTTACGAGATGAAAGGCTCAAAAGAGGCGGCAGCTCAACAGTATCGACAGTTTTTACAATCTGTCACTTCGGGGCAACATGCTGAATATGCATATGGTCGCCTCGTCGAATGGGGATATATTCGGTAACCGTGCGTAGCAGAGTCTTGACACTGCCAAAGGCGCGCTGGTATAAATGATGCATCCTTTCAAAGGCAACTTTTTAAATCAACAATTAGGACGGGAGTTTTCACGTGAATAAATCAGAATTAATCGATTCAATCGCAACTAAAGCAGATCTTACAAAAGCGGATGCTGGTCGTGCGTTGGACGCAGTTCTAGACACAGTTAAAGAAGCACTAGTAAAAGGCGACTCAGTTACATTGATCGGTTTCGGTACTTTCGCTGTAAAAGAGCGTTCAGCACGTACGGGTCGTAACCCACAAACAGGTAAAGAAATCCAAATCCCTGCATCTAAAGTTCCTGGTTTCAAAGCAGGTAAAGGACTTAAAGACGCGGTTAACTAATTCTTTCGAGAGTTAGCCCAGAACGCATCCTCCGGGATGCGTTTTTTTTATCCCACGGTTTAACGTAAACAGTCAACATAGGTACCGTCTGTGCATTTCTTTAGAAATCTGGTCAACAGCTGGGTGGTGTATGTCATTATCGCCCTGATTCTTTTCGGTTTTATTTTCTTCGGCTTTGCCGATATGTTTGTTCGCCCTGAAGCGCAGGGTGTGATTGCTAAAATCAATGGCCAACCGATTATGGAGCGCCAAGTTCAGCAGCAGCTGATCAACGAAAAGCGCATGATGCAGCAGCAATATGGCGATCAATACGATGACACATTGTTTAATGCGTTTATTAACGAGCAAAGCGTTTATCGCAGCATTGAAAACAATATGCTGATCAGCCAGCTTGCCGACGAGATGAACCTGACTGTAACCGAAGCTCAGATTCAAGACTACATCCTGAATTCACCCGAGTTTAAAGATAGCCAAGGTCGTTACTCTGAGCAAATCGCTACGCAAACGATTCAAAGCTACGGCTTCCCGAGCAAGCAAGCGTTTAAGCAATCCGTCGCGCAAAGCCTAAAAGTGGCGCAATTAACGCAGGCATTGGGTGGCTCAGTGGTATTGCCACCAAAAGCGATTGAGGTGCAGTACACGATCGATCAGCAGCAACGTGATTATCAGTACGTGAGCATCACGCCATCACAAGCCGGTATCGAAGTCGAGATCGATAATGCGCAAATTGAGAGCTATTACCAAGACAATATGGATCAATTCATGACAGCTGAAACGCTGGATATTGATTACTTTGTTGTAACGCTTGATGCGGCAGAATCACTCGATGACTTCAATAACCAGTTAGACACCATTCAAGATTTAAGCTTTACGGGCGACCCAGTGGCTGCAATTGCTGATCAACTCGGCCTTACATTAACCAGCGCAGAATCTGTTAACCCAGCGCAGCTTGAAGGTGAGCTGGCAAGCGCCGAAGTGCAAGCCAAGCTAAACGAGTTTGATGTTCGATCAGGCGAGTTAAGCGGTTATGCCTTAACCGACAACGACACACGCGCTGTCGCTTTTCAGGTGGTCAATACGCATGAAGCAAGCGCTAAGCCATTAGACGATGTTCGCGGCACGATTTCAGCTTACTTAAAGCGCAGCCAAGAGCAACAAGCTCTGGAAGCTCAAATCACAAAATGGCTTGAAGCCATCAAAAACAGTGAGCAAAGCTTCGATGCTTTGGCAAAACAGCTGAATTTAAGTATTGAACAAGTTACAGCCGTTGATCGACGTGATTCAAGCCAGCCTTATACCGTTAACCAAGCGGCGTTTGCCCTAACAAAAGCTGAGCCATACGGCCAAGCGACTTTGTCACAGGGCGAGGCGCGTGCCTTGATCCAGCTTGATAACGTTATCATCCCAAGTATTGATACCGAATCGCAGGCGTGGCAGAGCTTTTACCAACAAGCAAAGCGTACCGCTGCTGAGCAAGCGCTGATGAATGCTGTTCAAGCCTTTAAGGCCGAGTCTGACATCGACATCTATAAAGCAGACTATCAGCAAGCAAACTCATAGTGTGTAAGCTCATCGTAAAACATTGAGAAAAGGAGGCTTCGGCCTCCTTTTTTTTATGCATCCGTTTTAACGCGATGGCTATATGGAGCTTTGAGTCGTTAGATACTCAGGTTGAGCGCAGACAAAGCGCTCATATATTTAACAATAGCCAAGCTGTGTCATTGGGTTTTCACGCAATATTGGTTAAGCTAAATGCAGTCAATTAATTGCCCAAGGACACCATGACCGCAGAACAACGCCACCTCGAGCTGTGTAATCTCTCTCTTGATCAATACCCGCAGATAAAACACCTTATGGATGAGGCCTATCAAGACATTGGCGGTGCTTGGCCAAAACATACCATCCAAATGCTGATCGAAGAATTCCCAGAAGGGCAGATTGGGGTAGTTGATGGCGAAAAGTTGATTGGTATTGCGCTGTCTTTGCAGGTCGATTATCAACGGTTCTCAAACCCGCACACCTACGAAGATCTTGTAGACAGCGACGATATTGTGTTCAACGACCAAGCGGGTGATGCGCTATATGGCCTAGATGTGGTGATTGCCAAGTCGCACCGGGGCATGCGTATAGGTCGCAGGCTTTATGACGCGCGAAAAGAGCTATGCCGTCAGTATAATTTTCAGGCCATTTTGGCTGGCGGGCGTATCCCGAATTATCATGCTCATAGCGACCAGCTTAGCCCGATGGACTATATCAATAAAGTGGCTGCCAAAGAGCTCTACGACCCGATTTTAAGCTTTCAGTTATCAAACGACTTTCAAGTACGCCGCCTATTAACAAAATACCTTCCCGAAGATGAAGACTCCGTTGGCTTTGCAACGCTTCTAGAGTGGAATAATATCCTCTATCAACCGTCAGATACGGTCATCGACACGCTTAAATCCAAGGTTAAGGTCGGCGCTGTACAGTGGCAAATGCGCTCGGTTAACTCCTTCGAGGAGCTAATGAAGCAGGTAGAATATTTTGTCGATACGGTGTCGGATTATCAGTGCGACTTTATTTTGTTCCCTGAGTTTTTTAATGCTCCATTAATGGGCTTATGTGAGCAAAGCTCGCAAACCCAAGCGATCCGCTTTTTGGCAGATTATACCGACCGTATTCTTGAAGCGATGTCTAAAATGGCCGTCGAATATAACGCCAATATCATCACAGGCTCAATGCCGCAGCTAGAAGGCGAGGTTTTATATAACACCAGCTTTTTGTGTCACCGAAGTGGTAAGGTCGAATCACAGCGAAAAATTCATATCACCCCGCATGAAACCAAAGACTGGGTACTCAAAGGCGGCGATGCCATCAATGTCTTTGAAACCGATGCCGGACGAGTCGGCATTCAGATTTGCTATGATGTGGAGTTCCCAGAATTGGGCCGCATGATGGCTGAGCAGGGTATAGAAATTCTTTTTGTGCCTTTTTGGACCGACATCAAAAACAGCTATTTACGCGTTAGAAACTGCGCCCAAGCCCGAGCCATCGAAAACGAATGCTATGTCGTTATCGCTGGCAGCGTAGGCAATTTGCCAGAGGTCGAAAGTCTTGATGTGCAATACGCGCAGTCTGCCGTATTTACGCCGTCAGACATTCAGTTCCCGCATGATGCCATGCTTTCTGAGGCTACGCCTAACTCCGAGATGCTGCTGTTTGCCGAGCTAGATTTAGATAAGCTCAAACTGCTGCACACGGAAGGCTCCGTTCGCAACCTTAAAGATCGTCGCACCGACTTATATGGCGTATGGTTTAAAGACCAGTAGAGCCAGTGATGAGTATAAATAAATCAATGGCCCGTTTTTCGTTTATATGGTAGCTAATCGACGTTTTTGAGCCGCGCTCAAGCACTTGATTCGGTGCTCTTCTTTGCTAGCCTGTGAGCGGTCGTCAAAGGCAAATCGGGCAATGACGCGAAGCGGCATTTGGCTGCGGAAAAACTTAGCTCCCTTGGCTTTGGGTTTGCCATTGGCCGTGTCGAGATGCTCCTGAAAGCGCC
>JBPEWS010000198.1:0-4079 GCA_052032465.1 Pseudomonadales bacterium | reverse complement strand
CGGCTTGCATAATTAATGTCTGAGGCTGAACGCTTTAATTGCTCAATGGCATCGCCATAGCGTTGCTGCTCGATCAAGAACTGTCCGTAGTTATTTCTTGCCTGCGAAAACGACGGGTCTTCTTTTAAGGCTGCCAAAAACATGCGCTCTGCTCGAATAGCATCTTTTTGACGCTGGTAAATCAAACCCATCACTTGATAGGCTTGTGGAGAGTTTTTCTTATAGTCTAGTGCGGCTTCGGCATGATGGAAGGCGCGACTGTAATTGTCGGCTTGTAAATAACCAATCGCCGCAGCAATAGAAGCATCATGCGCCTTTTGCTTGTTGATATTGCTATTGTCTACCGGCTGCATTTGGCAGCCAACGAGCAATCCTGCGAAGAGGATTAGAGTATAAATATATGACTTCATTCAGAGGTATCAATCTGCTGCGTTTTAATTCGTTCAGTCCAGCGTGCATTACGCTTCGTTTTATCTTTCACGTCACCAACCAGCTGCCCACAAGCGGCATCAATATCGTCACCTCTGGTGGTTCTTACTGTCGTTGTAAAGCCCGCCTTGATCAAACGATCTTGAAATTTTCGAACATGGATTCCAGACGGTGTTTGATAACCTGAATGCGGGAAAGGATTAAACGGTATCAAATTAATTTTACAACGTAAATCTTTCAATCGTGTGACGAGTTGTTGAGCGTGCTCAGGCTGGTCATTGACGCCTTTCAAAAGTACATATTCAATCACAATCGATCGGTGGCTGATGCTTTCGTGTTTATCGACGTAACGCTTACAAGCAGCTAGCACTTCATCAAGGTTATATTTTTTATTCAGCGGTACTAACTCATCGCGCAGCTCATCATTAGGTGCATGCAAAGACAGAGCTAATGAAACATCAATGTCATTGCTGAGCTGATCGATCATCGGCACCACGCCTGAGGTACTCACCGTCAATCGGCGACGAGAGACGCCATAGCCCATATCATCTTTCATGATATTCAAGGCGCTGATGACATTATCGTAGTTCAATAAGGGCTCGCCCATACCCATCATAACGACATTGGTGATCGGCTTACCATTAACTTTTTGCGACTTGAGGGCATGTGCAGCAAGCCACATCTGGCCAATAATCTCTGAGCGATCAAGGTCACGTTGAAAACCTTGCTTACCAGTTGAGCAAAAGCTGCAGTCTAAAACACAGCCCACTTGGGAAGACACACATAAGGTACGGCGGTCACCCTCTGGAATCATCACGGTTTCAACCATGGCGCCATCGGCCATCTTCATGATCCACTTTTGAGTGCCATCGCTGGCAATTTTGTGTAAGACAATGTCGGGGAGGGAAATATGCGCAACGGCTTGCAGCTTAGCACGAAGTGCCTTGCTAAGATCCGTCATCGCATCAAAATCTAGCTCATCGAGCTGATAAATCCATTTAAAAAGTTGCTTAGCACGAAAAGGCTTTTCGCCAATGGATGCTAAAAACTCAGATAGCTCAGATCGTGACAACCCGAATAAATTGACGGGGTCAACAGAGGTCGGGCGTGGGTCGATCTGAGCCATAGAACATTTTGTCGGCTTCCGAAATTAACGGGTGCGCGGACAAATCTCCTCATCTGCGAAGAAGTAGCTAATTTCACGTGCAGCACTTTCAGCTGAGTCAGAACCGTGAACCGCATTTTCGTCGATCGTTTCAGCGAAATCTGCACGGATTGTACCTGCCGCGGCTTCTTGTGGGTTAGTTGCACCCATTAGGTCACGGTTTTTCAATACCGCACCTTCGCCTTTAAGCACCATAACAACTACTGGGCCTGATGTCATAAAGCTGACTAGGTCACCAAAGAAAGGACGCTCTTTATGCTCAGCATAAAAACCACCCGCTTTCTCTTCGCTTAGGTGAACCATTTTCGCTGCAACAACGTTCAAACCTGCTGTTTCAAAACGCTCAATGATTTTACCAATTACATTTTTACCAACTGCATCTGGCTTAATGATCGAAAGAGTTTGTTCAACTGCCATCATAATCTCCAAAACTAAAAAAATTTGCCGCCATTATAGTGCATCCGCACCCAAGGTACAGCTCAAAAAATCCAGCCCTGAGCTTAATCAAGGCTGGACCTATTAATTACTCGCTATCGAGTTGGCTTTCGTTAAGTGCCTGAGTCAATGCCGCTTCAACTTCTTCAATTGTAGGGCCTTGGCTCTCAGCTTTTGCTTCTAAGCGCTCACGACGACGCTCGTTGTGATACGCATAACCTGTTCCTGATGGAATCAAGCGACCAACAACCACGTTTTCTTTCAAGCCCCGAAGTTCATCTGATGCACCCGTTACCGAGGCCTCAGTCAAGACACGCGTTGTTTCTTGGAAAGACGCTGATGAAACGAATGATTCTGTGCTCAAGCTCGCTTTAGTAATACCTAAAAGCTGACGCTCGTACTGTGCAGGAATCTTGCCTTCGGCTTCTAAACGCTCATTTTCTTCAAGCACTTTCGCAATTTCTTGCTGCTCACCTTTAATGAAGGTTGAGTCACCCGAATGCGCGATTTCAACTTTACGCAACATTTGACGTAGAACGACTTCAATGTGCTTATCGTTAATGCCAACGCCTTGTAGACGGTAAACATCTTGCACTTCGTTGACGATATAGTTTGCCAACGCGGTCACACCACGTAGACGCAAAATATCATGCGGGTTTAGTGGGCCTTCAGAGATAACCTCACCTTTTTCTACACGCTCACCTTCAAATACGTTCAATGAACGCCATTTAGGAATGAGTTCCTCGTAGGCATCTGAACCGTCATCTGGCGTGATTTGAATACGCATCTTACCTTTCGTTTCTTTACCGAAACCAAAGACACCGCTTTTCTCAGCCAAAATAGCTGCATCTTTCGGCTGACGTGCTTCGAACAAGTCCGCTACGCGTGGTAGACCACCCGTAATATCTTTGTTCTTCGAGCCTTCTTGAGGTAGACGTGCAATAACGTCACCTACTTTAAGCTCTGCACCGTCCATCGCGTTCGTGTAAGAACCTTCAGGAAGGAAGTACTGAACCGGTGTTTCTGTACCTGGCTGAGTTACTGGCTTACCTTTGGCATCAACCAAGCGAATCGCTGGACGTAGGTCTTTACCTGACGAGGTACGGTCTTTAATGCTGAGCACTTCGATGCTTGCAAGACCTGTGACTTCATCAGTCTGCTTATTAATACTTAGACCTTCTTCCATATCAGCGAACTGGATGAAACCTTCAACTTCCGAAACAATCGGCAAGGTATGTGGGTCCCAGTTAGCAATAATATCGCCACCTTGAACTTTATCACCGTCGTTTGTACGAACAATCGCACCGTATGGAAGCTTATAACGCTCACGTTCACGACCAACGCCATCAGCAATCGCCAATTCAGCTGAACGTGAAACCACTACCAAGTTACCCTCAGAGTTTTTCACTGATTTAAGCTTGTGTAGGCGCACTGTACCGTCGTTACTCGCTTGAACGCTCGACACGGCAGATGCACGCGATGCCGCACCACCAATGTGGAACGTACGCATCGTCAACTGTGTACCCGGCTCACCAATAGACTGAGCTGCAATAACACCCACTGAAGCACCGGTGTTCACTTGGTGACCACGTGCTAGGTCGCGACCATAACAAGTAGCACACACACCATAACGCGTATCACAAGTGATAGGTGAACGTACCATCACCTCATCAATACCCGCTTCTTCGATCTTCTCGACTAAACGCTCGTCAACAAGTTCACCAGCGCCAACGATTACATCGCCTTCATTGTTTACGGCATCTTCAAGCAAAACACGACCCAAAATACGATCGCCTAGCTTTTCTTTAATATCACCGCCCTCAATGATCGCTGTCATCTTCAGACCGTTTTGCGTTTGACAGTCGTCTTCAGTAATCACAAGGTCTTGTGAAACGTCAACCAAACGACGCGTCAAATAACCTGAGTTCGCCGTCTTCAATGCCGTATCGGCCAAACCTTTACGTGCACCGTGCGTTGAGATGAAGTACTGCAATACCGATAGACCTTCACGGAAGTTCGCCTTAATCGGCGTTTCAATGATCGAGCCATC
>JBPEWS010000197.1:0-9219 GCA_052032465.1 Pseudomonadales bacterium | reverse complement strand
CAAGGTTTTCAGAAAGGCTGCCGGCCAATAAGCCAAGGTCAATCAGTCCTTGGGTGATCGTTTCAGTGGCGACCTCATGGAAGGCATGCCAGCTGGCGCCGGGCTTAATCGCGGCTATAGCGGCTTTTTGGGCTTCAAGTGTTAGCTCATAAAGCGCTTGTTGTTCGGGGCTGAATTTACCACTCACAGGAAATGTTCGAGTGATGTCGGCGGCATAATAGTCAAACTCGCAGCCCGCATCGATTAACACAAGATCACCTGATTTTAGCGGTGCTCGGTTTTCGGTGTAATGCAAAATACAGCCATTTTCACCCGAGCCAACAATCGCAGGATAGGCGCTGCGCTTGGCACCGTTCATCGCGAAGGAATAATTAATCATTGCCTCAAGCTGATATTCGTATTTAACACGATGGCAGTTTTTCATGGCATGGGCATGAGCCAAGGCGGTGATCTTAGCGGCCTTGCGCATTTTGGCGATTTCATTGGCGCTTTTATGCAGGCGCATTTCATGCAATAAGGTGCTGAGGTTGATCAGTTTCTGTGGCGCCCCTGTCTCACTGCGAGCTTGCTCTTTCGCCTTGTTTAAATAGGTGATTAGGCGCTTATCTTGTTGCTCGTTTTGTCCCAAGGTGAAAAACAGCTTTTTTTTGTTTTCGATCAGTCCGGGCAAAATGTCATCGACATCATCAATCGGAAAGGCATCATCAACACCGAGTTGAGCCGTCGCGTTTTCAGGGCCCATGCGCTTGCCCGTCCATAGCTCGATCTCAGGGTTGCGCTCTTGGCAAAATAAGATGGTTTCACCATGTTTACGATTGGGTGCAAGCACCAGCATGGCATTGGGCTCTTCAAAGCCTGTTAAATAGAAAAAGTCGCTGTCTTGGCGAAACTCGTGCTCTACGTCGCGGTTGCGCACCGTCATTTGCGCAGAGGGAATAACGGCAATGCTGTTTTTGCCTAGTGATCGCAGTAATTCCTCGCGGCGTTTTGAAAATTCGTTGGTGTTCGTCATATCAGTGAATCGTCGTTCCGTCGGTGTAGGGATCATCGTCGAAGTCGAGCTCGGCGAGAAAGTCCTTATTAGGTGATGAGCGCACAGGCTCGCGTTGTATGGCATGTTCTGCGTAAATGTTCAGCACGCAGATTTTCAAAAAGCCGATGATGTCCATAAAATCGACTTCATCTTCTTGTTCGATGTGGTCAGTGTCGAGCTCAGAGATCGTTGTGATCTCGCTTAAATAGCTTTCGGTATCGATATCCGTTAGCTCATCGCGCTGTTTGCTTGCCCAATCAAAGGCTTGGATAAAAGACTGACACCAGCCGACCATTGCTTTAACGCGGTTATTCAGTGAGCTGGTTTCTTCGGGCAATAATGGCTCAAAAGTGAACTCAATATCGCTTAATGCCTGCTCTGTTTCGCTGAATACTTTAGCAATCAGGGCGGCCATGAGCTCTTGATCTTCTTGGCTATCGCCCAACAACAGTTGCTGCCACTGGTCCTTGGCGCTAAATTTTGCGCAGCAAAGGCCGCTCACCAAGCCGTGAAGCACGGAAGGGTGTAGTTGACTATTCGCTGATTGCAAGCCTTTTAAAATTTCATTAAATCCGAGGTTTTCCACAATTTTTCTTAAGATATTTGACCAATATTCGTATCAAACCTATATTATCCAAATTGCGCAAAAAATAATATGGCTATGAGTGATTTAGAACAATTACAGGCAGACGTCCAACGTTTACTAGTGGCGAGTGAAAATCTTCGCAAAATGTACGAGGATGTCAAAGAAAAGGAGCAGCGTTTGCGAGAGGAATGCAGCGATTTAAAGAAAAAAAACGAGCTGGCAAAGCAAAAAATAGATGCCATCATTCATCGTTTAAAAGATGCTGAGTTGATCTAATGATTACGGTAACGGTCGATATTCTAGGCAAACCCTATCAAATTAACTGCCCAAAAGAGCACGAACCGCTGTTGCTCGAAGCAGGTCGTGACCTAGACAAACGCATGCGCGAGATGAAATATAAAGGGCATGTTGTAGGTCTGGAGCGCATTGCCATTATCACAGCGCTAAACTTATCATACGAATTGCTGCAAGCAGAGCGCAGCCAGATGTCGCTTGATCTCGCGCCTGACACGGTGGTGGACTTGCGTGATCAAATTGACGCCGAGCTAAGAAAAATCAGAGATTTGCACGAATAATTCGCTTTTGGCTTGACAGGCCTATGCCTCGTTGATAATATGCACGGCCTTGATGTCGCGGGGTAGAGCAGTCTGGTAGCTCGTCGGGCTCATAACCCGAAGGTCGTTGGTTCAAATCCAGCCCCCGCTACCAACATCAAATGCCTTCCAAAGTAGGCGAGCACTTCAAATTGTTGCTTGTTTAGAGTCTAAATAAAAGTATTGTCTCCAAGTCTGTGCTGATTGTGCTGAAAAGCACTTTTTGTAGGCAGGTGCTAATCAGCAAAACTTCCTGATTATCAACGGTTTTTCTTGTACTCTTCGGATCAAATTCAGCGCTGACTTGTGTTTTGGTCGGCAATGTTGCAATTGATAAGGCGTACAATGATTACGATTGGTATAAGCAACTGACAAATATGGATATTTACAAAGCCAGATGGCAAGTGGAATTATTTTTTTAAATGGGTAAAACAGAACTTGAGAATAAAATCATTTGTTGGCACCAATAAGAATGCGGTGATGACAAAAATATGGATAGCGATGTGCGTATACCTACTCATTGGATTTCTGAAATTTCAGTCAGGACTCACAAAAAGTATGCGGCAGTTATTACGGCTATTGCAGCTTAATTTGTTTGATAAACGTGGCTGGATGGCGCTATTTAGGGGCGACCCGCCTGATGGCAAGCAGCACGATGTTAATCAAATGAAACTCATATGAAAGTTAACGGGACAGCAATGAACAAAAATTGATATTTTATCTCAATGATTAAATTTTGATATACTCATCACATTTATTATTGATAAAGAAGGATCCTATGTACAAAATTATAGTCCTTTTCATTATTGGCTTTTTTACTTCAAGCTGCTCAGCAGCAAAAATCCCTGCTCCTTACAATACTACTTTTAAAACCATTCACTATAAAAGCATAACTGGTGTTGACTCAGAAAGGCTCAGCCTTGACATCTATTCCACCGATGACAATATCTCTCAAAAACCAGTCATTATTTGGGTTCAGGGCGGTGTAATCCCCCCAATAAATAACAGGAGTTTTTAGTAGAAAATTTATTATGATTTAATTTAGGAGATTTTCTATGAAAACGTCAAGATTTTGTCGCTCTAAATTCGCCGCCGAACCTTTTGTAGCAGTTAAAGGGGTACGCAGCTCATGGCTGGCGTAGCGAGTAAAATTTCGCTATCGGTCTACCAGCTGTTGCACGCGCTGGATCAAGCCATTAATGGCATCCACCAATAGGTTTCTTCATCTGCATTCCACACGGGATCGTTGAAATCCAACGTGGTAGCAGCCCCGTTCACGTCGCAATTGCGCATTTCCCCAGTAAGTTTCTGAACCAGTAAATCCCGTACGCCGCTCCATGCATCACTAGCAACACCAGGGTTAGAGGCAAAATGCCAAAGAAAAAAGACAAACGGGTCACCTGCTGCTCGTTAAACACCGAAAACAAAGTGTCGTTGTCGTTTTGGGACAAATGAACAATGGGGTTGGAGCCATAATGTCTGGCTCGGCTCTTTCATATGGGTTTATCATGCAACCACTGAGGAATGGATTGCATATCATCGTCGCGAACGAGGTAGACAAGAAGAATGAGGGAGTTGGGGAGCGATGCGTTGGTGTCCTCGCTGTAACGTTGCCAAAAGAATTTCGATTACCTCTGCAACACCTGATTGACAAGAACCTCCTCAGGAATAAGAGGGACTGCCAATACACCATTCATAGCCATACTGCTCACAAGCAGTAGTTGCATCAAAAAGATTTTTAAGCAGTTTTTTTATTGATCGCGCTAAGCTTCGAATTTTTCTCACTAAGCTTGAAAACAGCCATCGCGGGAACCTCCCCAATCAACCAAGAGGGAGGCTCCGTCACGTACGCTGTTAGACTCTAATTGCTCAACAGAATCACACCGAAGTCAGTAATGGAACCAGAAGGCTCACTTGGCCCTCGAGCAATAGCATGCAGCACATCGCCGCCCATCACATCTAGCCCTTCCACATTTACGGCTACACTACCACCGGCCACCACTCGGATGTCATAACTCCCAGGGGCAATGGCTATGTAATCGGTGGCATCACCAAAAGCAAAACTGGCAATCAAGGGTTCAGGCACTATACCCGCTTCAATATCTGCCGTGGTGTATTCACCTCCAGCGGTGACGTAGACATCCACATCACCCGCTGCAGGGGCCGCGTGGGTCAGCTTCACACTACCCTGAGTGGCGATAGCGCGGTTGTCATCTTCCGCAGGCAGTAAGCTGAAGCCTGGGCTGCCCAATACCCTGCCAAGGGCTATAACCGTGTACTCATCACCAGCCATGAGCTCCAGGTCATCAGATGTAAATACGCTATCGCCAATCGTGTCCGTATCGGGGGCCACGTCAAAAGTATAGGCGCCCTGTGGGACTGGGACGTAGCTGTCGGTGGAAGGTACCACATCGGTATAATTGAAACCATCAATCAATTCCACTGGATCCGTGCCCAACGCAGCACTGGTGGCAAACACTTCCACCGCACCGCCCGCGGCCGCCGCCGCATCCGGTGACGCATGTACCACCCGCGCTGCCGCGGTTGTGTCGACGTCCGTCAGCTCTAAGCTCATTTCATCTGTGGCCACCAACAATTTAATGGGAGACGCGCTGTTCTCGGTTTCATTTTCACTGTTAAGTGCAACAATCATGATGGATTGACCAGCAAAAGCAGTGAGGTTAACAGCACCAGAGTTGTAAACCACCGCGCCGCCAATGGCCACCTGGATCTCCACCTGACCCGCATCAAGTGCTCCAGCGTCCACGCTGCCTTTGAAGTCAAAACTTAACGCAGGAGAATATCTACTGATATCGTCTCCTGGAGCAGTCAGGTAAACGTCAACAGCACCTGCCACTGGCGCTGCGTGAGCCACAACAATAGCCACCTGGTTGTCGTCGGGGTTACTTGCGGACTCCTCCACCACAATGGGCTCAATGCTGGATACTGTATTTACGGCTAAGACCGTGGGGCTGGACTCTTCGGTGATTTCAAACCCAGGCACGTCGATAACAGTTGCATTGCCTCCAGGGATAATACCTTCCACTTGAATGTCATAACTGCCTGGGTTAAGCTGAATAAAGCTTGTGCTTTGTGCGTAATCTAGGTCAGCGATGGCTTCATCTCCATTCAGCAAAACGTTAACTGGTGGTGCATCGGGAGAGGCATGGATCACTCGCAGCTCCCCTGCGGAAAATGACTCTTCATTTGTAGAGTCGTCGTCACAGGCGATTAAGGCTATACAGCTGCTTACTGCAACCGCTATTTTAGTCAGTTTTGATGGCTTCATTTTCATTCTCCATTTGGTTGGTGAGGCTTCTGCCTCTATCGATTCTTCGAACAAATTAAAACCCTCTTCGTCAATGGATGGTGAAGCCGTCGTGAACGAAATGTGAAAACAATAAAATTAATTTAGGGTTTCTTTCCATGACAACAGCAGTTAACAAATCCTCCAGTATCTCCATGACAGGTAAAGCCGTATTGGTGACCCTGGCCACCAATGGCGTGGGTGAGAAAAAAGCGCATGCGCTGGCGTCTATGGGGGGCACGGGTCTTTGTCAATGTGCGTAACCATGAAAAGGGAGCTCACACAGTGACAGCTATCCAAGAGAGCACCGGCAACCACTAGGTTGAGTTTGTTGAAAGTAATTTCAGTGATCTTGACTCTGTGCGTGATATGGCGGAACAGGTGAGGGGTAAGACCAACAGCTTAGACGTACTGGTGAACAATGCTGGAGGCATGAACAAGGACAGACTACTAACCATAGACGGATTCGAAATGACTTTTGGCACCAACCATCTGGCCCATTACTTACTAACCCATTTACTGTTGGACCTGCTTAAGGCATCGGCGCCTGCTCCAATTATTACAGTATCGTCTATAGTCCACTTGGTAGGTAAAATTGATTTCAATGACCTCCAGTGCGAAGTAAACTTCACCGAATACACGCCTATAATTAGGCGAAATTAGCCAACGTTTTATTCACTCAGGAGCTGGTACCACGGTTTGAGCGAACCGCAGTCACCGCGAACGCCTTGCACCCAGGGGTCGTGCGCAGTGGATTTGGACAGAACAATGAGTCAGGGATCGGCAACAAAATCATTCAATGGGTCAGGCCTTGTTAATTACGCCAGAAAAGCGTGCAGAGACCAGCGTCTACTTAGCAAGCTCACCTGATATTGCATCAGTAACTAGAGGCTATTTCTCCATCAGCAAACCAGCCCGTATGGTAAAAAAGGCCAAAGACAAAGCAACCGCCGGGCGGCTTTGGGACGTGAGCCTGGCCATGACGGGACTTTCCTCCCCCGCTACCAACATCAAAGGCCTTCTAAAATAGGCGAGCACTTATAAAGTGTTGCTTGCAAAAAATCTCAATAGCTAGAAACCTCAATAAAATTTTTGTCTCCAAGCCTGTGTTGATTGAGCTGAAAATCACTTGTTGCAGGCAGGTGCTAATCAGCAAAACTTCTTGATTATCAACGGTTTTTCTTGTATTCTTCGCATCAAATTCAGCGCTGGCTTGTGTTTTAGTCGGCAATGTTGTGGTTTTAAGCATCGGTTTTTCGCTTGCTTTGAAACTGTCGGATGGCTCCTTTTTAGGGGCTTTTTTGTTTTTTGAGGGTTTGGAATTTGAAACGTGCAGATCAAGTCGCGCAAATGATTCGTCCGACGGTTGAGGCCTTGGGCTTTGAACTGTGGGGTGTGGAGTATTTGCCGAATGGTAAATTTGCGGTGTTGCGGATCTATATTGACCATGAGCAGGGAATCAGTGTCGATGATTGCGCTGAGGTCAGTCACCATGTTAGTGGTTTGATGGATGTTGAGGATCCTATTCAGTCGGCCTATACCTTGGAGGTGTCTTCACCGGGTATGGATCGTATGCTCTTTAGCGCTGAGCAGTATGCTGCGTTTGTGGGTGAAACATTGAAGCTTCGCCTGCGTTTGCCCGTCAATAAAGCACGTAAGTTTTCAGGTCGATTGCTAAGCGTTGGTGAGACAAGCTTTGAGTTTGAGCCCAATGGCGCTGCGCCTGTTGAGATTGCCTTTAAGAATGTTGAAAAGGCAAATGTCATTCCTGATTTTTCTAAATAGTGGTGGATAGGAAATAACAATGAGTAAAGAACTTTTATTAGTTGCAGAAACCGTTTCGAACGAAAAGGGTGTTGATCAAACGGTGATCTTAAAAGCGATTGAGGCGGCCATTGAGGCAGCTACGCGCAAAAAGCATGCTGATGCGGTGCGTGTTCGTGTTGAGATTGACCCGATCACGGGCGACTACAAAACCTATCGCCAATGGGAAGTGGTTGAAATGGACGAGTTTGAAGAGCCAGACAACCAGTTGCTGATGAAAGATGCTGTTGAGGAAGATCCTGAGGCCGAGATCGGTAGCATTATCGAAGAAGAGATTGAGTCGATTGCATTTGGTCGTATCGCGGCGCAAACAGCAAAGCAAGTGATTTATCAGAAGGTGCGTGAAGCTGAGCGCAACCTCATTATTGACCAGTACCGTGGCCGTGAAGGCGAAGTCATTATGGGTACGGTTAAGCGTGTAACACGTGAGAGCATCATTATTGATTTTGGTGGCAATGCAGAAGGCTTGCTTAACCGAACAGATGCATTGCCGCGTGAAGCGTTCCGTATGAATGAGCGTGTTCGTGCCGTCATCGCTGAGATCAATGATTCTGGCCGTGGTCCTCAGTTGATCCTTAGCCGTACGCATCCAGATATGTTGGTTGAACTGTTCCGCATGGAAGTGCCAGAAATTGCGGATGATATTATCCAAATCGAAGGCGCGGTTCGTGAGCCGGGTGTGCGCGCTAAAGTAGCGGTTCGCACGGGTGATAAGCGTATTGACCCAGTAGGTGCTTGTGTCGGTATGCGTGGTCAGCGCGTTCAGGCTATCTCGAATGAGTTAGGCGGTGAGCGTGTTGATATTATTTTATGGGACGGCAATCCAGCGCAGTTTGTGATCAATGCATTATCGCCGGTTGAGGTGTCTAGCATTGTGGTTGATGAAGAGCGTCATTCAATGGATATCGCCGTTGAAGAAGAGTTCTTAGCGCAAGCGATTGGCCGAAATGGTCAAAATGTGCGCATGGCCAGCGAGCTAACGGGTTGGGAGCTTAACATCATGACGCTTGCGGATGCTGAGGCGAAGCAGCAGTCTGAAGGTGAGAAAGTGATCACCGATTTGATGCAGGATCTGGATGTTGATCAGGATATTGCTGAGATTCTTTACGAAGAAGGTTTCACTACGCTTGAAGAAGTGGCTTACGTGCCGATCAATGAGATGCTTGAAATTGAAGCGTTTGATGAAGACATCGTTAATGCGCTTCGTGATCGCGCTAAAGATGTGATTCTGACCAAAGCACTCATGACAGAAGAGCAAGAAGAGCCAGCCGATGACCTGTTGAACATGGAAGGCATGAATGATGAGCTAGCTCATGTTCTTGCGAATAAAGGCATTAAGACGATGGAAGATTTGGCAGAGCAATCCATTGATGACTTGATGGATATCGAAGGCATGACGGATGAGCAGGCCGGTGCTTTGATTATGACCGCTCGAGCGCCTTGGTTTGAGTAATTGATACGAACGATACAGATAAACGAATATAGAGGTTAAAGCTAAAATCATGGCAGATGTAACCGTAGAAAAACTCGCAACCACATTAAAAATTGATGTGGAGCGTTTACTCACGCAACTCAAAGACGCGGGTGTCGAAAAAGGCGCCGCTGAAGATGTGGTGAGTGATGAAGAAAAGCAAAAACTGTTGGCGTTCTTGCGCCAATCGCATGGTCAAGATGAAGCGCCGAAGAAAATTACGCTTAGCCGTAAATCCACTTCGACGATCAAAACATCCGGTGCTTCAGGTAAGAGCAAGACGGTTAATGTTGAGGTGCGTAAAAAGCGCACGTACATTAAGCGTAGTGTGATTGAAGACCAGAATAAAAAAGTAGAAGAAGAGCGCCTGCAAAAAGAAGCAGAAGAGCGCGCAAAGCTTGAGGC
>JBPEWS010000196.1:0-1523 GCA_052032465.1 Pseudomonadales bacterium | reverse complement strand
AGCTTAATTAAGCAGGGAGCATATGAGCTTTAAGCTTTCATCGCCTCTAGTGCTTGAATGCGCTCCTCAAGCGGAGGGTGCGACATAAATAAGCGCGACATATCTTTTTTGACTTTGCCTGTATTGATGGCAAAAGCTGTCATGGTGTCGGGCATTTGGTTAGGTACTTGGCCTGACTCGATTTGCAAGCGCTTCAGAGCGTTGATCATGCCTTGCTTGCCACCAAGAAGTGCACCTGCCTCGTCTGCTCGGTACTCACGGCGGCGGCTAAACCATAGCACGATGGCCGAAGCCAAAAAGCCTAAGATGATTTCAGCGACAAAAACAGCGATAAAATAGCCAAAGCCTCGGCCATTTTCATTTTTGAACACAACTTGATCAACAATGTTGCCGATAATACGCGCAAAGAAAATCACGAAGGTGTTAACGATGCCTTGGATCAACGTTAGGGTAACCATGTCGCCATTGGCCACGTGACCAATTTCATGGCCCATAACAGCGCGGATTTCATCCTTACTAAAGCGCTGAAGCATACCTTGGCTGACGGCAACTAGGGCTTTGTTTTTATTCCAGCCCGTAGCAAACGCATTGGCCTGTTGCATTGGCATAATGCCGACTTCTGGCATGCCAATGCCAGCTTTTTCTGCGAGCTCTTCAACGGTGGCAACAAGCCATTGCTCATCAGCGGTTTCAGGCTGCTCGATAATCCGCGTGCGGGTGCTGCTTTTGGCCATCCATTTGGACAAGAACAGCGAGATAAACGAGCCTGCAAAACCCAAAACCAAAGAGAAGATCAGCAACGACTGATAGTTGATGCCTGTGCCTTCGAGATAATGGGGGACGCCTAAGAGCTGCATGGTCACGCTTAAGACCAGTACAATCGCCATATTCGTCGCAAGGAAAAGTAAAATTCTTAACATGAAGTCCTCTATCAGAGTTTAGGAAACTGAAGATAAATATGGGTACGATAGGAGTATTTATCAAGCTCCCATCGCCCAAAACGCATTAATTTTACAATTGTTTTAGCGCCATTGAGTTTGGCTTTTAGCTTGGAGCTCTTCTAGAGCGCCCGCGCTTAAATTAGCGCCGTATTTGCGCAGCAGTTCTTCGACAGGATCAACCTTATGACTGAAATCACGTGCTGTTTCAGTGCCCAGTTTATCTCGGCTGATACTGCTGATATTGCCAAAGCCATCGGCAAGACCAAGGCGAACAGCGGTTTCTCCAGACCAGAAAAGGCCTGAGAAAATGGCAGGATCCTCATCGAGACGCTCGCCACGGCCAGTTTTAACCGCTTGAATAAACTGCTGATGCACTTCATCAAGCATGGTTTGAACATGCGCTTTTTGCGTTTCAGTGAGTGACTTGAATGGGCTAAGTATATCCTTGTTTTCTCCTGCGGTAAGGGTGCGAGCTTTGATGCCCAAATGATCGAGCATGTCTTCGACATTAAAGTTTTGCATGATCACGCCAATAGAGCCGACGATACTGGCTTTATCTACATAAATCTCATCAGCGGCGGC
>JBPEWS010000195.1:0-2280 GCA_052032465.1 Pseudomonadales bacterium | reverse complement strand
CTCGACCAAAAGGACTGTAAATCCTCAGCACTGAGCCCCATGACGACATCTTGCTCGCCTAAAATCGCTTGAGCCAAGCCATGAGTACCGTATAACTGCTGATCCACTGCACGCTGGGCTTGATAACTTGGGTCCGTTTGAATGTAGCGAAAATAAGTTGCCAGCTGGGCCTTCGCTCGGTCAACATCCTCCACCTTAAACTGACTGTTTGATAATAAAAGCGCAAGCTGATTGATCGCAACAGCCAGCGGCTCACCTATCAAGGTTCTCAGGCTGATACTGGCTCGCGTTTTTCTCACAGAAACACCAAAGCGCGCCCCCTGATTTTCAAAGACTGTGCTAATGTCCTGAGCATTTTGGCTGTCGGTAGCCTCACCGATTAGATTGCCTACTAAATTTGCAATTCCTGGTTGCTGCCCATCATTCAGCGCACCTGCATCAAAAGTGAGCTGAATGTCCACCATCGGTAGGTTTTGTCGCTCGGCCAACCAAACAGGGATGCCAGCTTGAGTGTGAAAGATCTTCGTTTGTTGATTCTGCGAGCTTTTTTGCGCCACCGTTTCAGCAGGGTTTTCTTTTTGCGATGTGTTGGGCCAAGTCGCAAAAGTCGTACAAGCTGATAACAAGATTAAAAAGGCCGTGCTGGCAACCAAAGGAGAGAAAAAAGAAATACGCATCATTGATCTCCTGAGCTTGCAGGGCTGGTTTGCTCATCTTCTGACGATGAAGTTTGCACAAACAGCATGGCTGAGTGCTCAGGCTGTAAATACTGTTTCGCCACTCGCTGAATATCCTCTGGGGTTACCCTCTCTAGACGCGCCAACCATTGCTGATCAAAATCCACCGGCAAGCCTGAGTTCAATAGATCCGCCAAGCCCCTAACTTGAGCGGCCAAAGCATCTTGCTCATATACCTGAGCCGCTACAAATTGACGTCGAATACGATCTAAAACCTCAGGCTCTACGGTTTTGTTTTGAACTTGGGCAATTTCTTGATCAAGCTGAACACGTAATTGCTCAAGCGTGATGCCCGAATTGGGCACAACAAAAAATCGAAACGCGCTATAACCCTTTCGAAATGCCGCATAACTACTGGAGACCGAGCTGGCCATTTCAAGCTCATAAACCATCGAGCGCACCAGCTGGCTGTTTTGCCCTGAGCTGAGCACCGCCGAGAGCAATGTGAGCGCCGCGACATCATTACGCTGCTGTTCATCAGCCGCCGTGAACCAAGACGGGGTCAAAAAGCCTTTCATTAGCACATCAATATCAGAACCCACATCAACCGTTTGCTGGGCAACGTTAATCTTGGGGTACGATAACGCTCGCGGCTTAATGGTCAGCGGCTGGCCCGAGGCTTGATCAAATTTTCGAGGCTGCGTTTGATCGGATAAACTGGCGAAATACTGCTTGATCCAGAGCTGTGTTTGCTCAAGATCAAAATCACCTGCAACCATTAATGTGGCTTTAGACGGGGCATACCACGTTTGATACCAGCCATAAACATCAGCAGGTGACAAACGATCGAGATCTCGCTCCCAGCCGATAATCGGATGGCCATAGCCACTGCCATTAAATAATTGCGCTTCAAACACTTCATTGGCTTTGGCCAAAGGCCGATCATCGATGCGCATCCGACGTTCTTCTTTGACCACCTCAACTTCACGTTTAAAATCATCTGTGGCGAATTCAAGATTACGCATGCGGTCAGCCTCAAGCGCAAGACATTGCTCTAATGTTTCAGGGGGAATCACCGCATAATAAAACGTTTCATCTGCACTAGTCGCCGCATTGAACGAGCCACCTGAGCCGTTAATCGTGTCGCTGTAGGCCGAATCCGGAAAACGCGGCGTGCCCTGAAACATCATATGCTCTAACACATGGCTTAGGCCTGTTAGCCCGTCAGGCTCATCACTTGAGCCAACGGGAAACCAAACATGGCAATGCACGACCGGCGCGCGATCATCTTTGACCAAAACCACCTGCAAGCCATTGTCCAGCTGATATTCAGCTGTTGGCACCAAGGCATGAGCGAAGTTTGCTGCCAACGAACAGAAAACAGCAACAAGCAAACTGAATAAAAAATGCGGTATCTGTGGCATATTGTTATAAACCCGATAAAATAAGCAGTTGATTTATCTTTAAAAAAACCGTGTAGAACTAGGAAAATTGATGTCCAACAATCAGTCGAACGAAAAACAGTCTAACGAAAACACAGAAAAACAAAAAGCAAAAAAGAAAGGGCTTTTTGGTCGACTCTTTGGCTCTGATTCAGCAAAAA
>JBPEWS010000194.1:0-2787 GCA_052032465.1 Pseudomonadales bacterium | reverse complement strand
TCGCACTTGGTGCGCGTGTTCCGCTCGCAGTATCTTGGCCGTCCTGAGCCTGATTTTAAATACCATGATAAAGGCTCGCTGATTTCACTGAGTCGGTTTAACGCCATTGGTAATTTGATGGCGAACGATGGTAAACGCTCGTTTAAGATTGAGGGCAAGCTGGCGCGAATGATGTATGTTTCTCTATATCGTTTGCATCAAGTGGCTTTGCACGGACGTTTCCACACGCTTTTGCTTATGTTGATTGGTCGAATCAACAAGGTCGTTCGCCCACGGCTGAAGCTCCACTAATGTGAATTTGATTAAACAATAGATGCAGCGGCCAAAATGAGAAAGATGATAATCGCGCAGGCTAAAATCGCGAGCTGCATCAGCCCAGCGACTAGGGTGTGAAGTTTGTAGGGCTTAATGCCTTGTCGAATAAAGCCGATAGAGCGAATTAAAAAATACCAACTAGCAAGATACATTAGCAGAAGTAATCCGACACAAAGGTTAGTGATAGCGCTAATGACATCTAGGCCCAGTAGGCTCATCTGGCTGTTTTGGCCAGACATCATGAGTGAGCAGAAATAACCAAGAACGAAGATCAGCGGTGGTGTGACCAACGCTTTGATGGCCATGCTTTTGGCGCGTTGTAAAAGCGGATCGGCCTTTTCTAACAGGCGTGGATCTTTTGCTGGTGCGTTTGTGCTTTTGTCATAAAACCCGGACCAATAGGCGGTCAAAAGTATGACAGGGATGATGAAAATCGCGGTGCCTGAAACCGTTTTCAGTGCAAACGAGGAAATGCCCAGGCCAAACACATCAAAGGATTGATCGGGGCTGGCAAGCGCCGTAAACAATATAATCAGGCTGATCATCATCAACGCAAGCAGCGAAAGGGTCAGTGTTTTCATGAGTTATGTCCTTATGTGTTTGCAAAATTAGCTGCAAAAACGGTTATCTAGCCTGTCCTTAAGCGGACTGGATTTAAGCCAGTGATCAAAAAGGGTGCAAGTCGTGGGTGAAGAGCTTCGAGTTGTAAACCCTATCCTTGGAAGCTCCACCACTTAGCAGGCAGCATAACGGCCAAGCCGCCGCGTGAGCTAAGTGGTGAGCTTGTGCGAATACTCGCTCAGATTAGTTAATCGGAGAAAGTAAGTTCGGGTTAATCACCAAGTTGCGTACGCCGTGTGCATGGTCTTCGTCAAAGTCATTGGCCTCGCACCATAGTGCAACTGAAGAGGCATTCACTTTTTTCACGTTAGGTCGAACGCTCCAAGTGGCTTGAACGGGTGAGGCCACTTCGTTGTATTTCGGGCCTGTTGTTGAGCCAGCGTATTGAACAGGGGTGCCTGTATCTGCAGGAATGTTCAGCGCTTGGTAAAAGCCATCGGCTTGGCCAATTTTGGTGAGCTCAATAAAGTCAGCTGCTGCTGTATCATTGACCAGAACCATCACCTGCGTTTCAACGCGAAGTTGAGGGTTGATGTTTTTATCGCTAAGGCATGACCCCAGCGTTGGGCCCGGTTTTACAGGCGCTGTGCTGTGGACATAGTGAAGCTCGATGGTGTCACCTGGCTTTAATGAGCCATACTTACCTGAACAAACGGCTTGATCAAGTGGGGCAAGTTCAGCATCTGAAAGCGTACCAGAATAACCAAAACCCGTGTAAAGACCGGTTTTTTCATCTTTTGTTGGTGTGGTGAATTCACCGCCTTTGTGCTCGGCACTCGTGTGGAAGTGGATATTACACAAGTTCATTTGTTGATAAGCTGGCGCTTCATTGAAAACGACCGTATTGCGGCCTTCAACTGAGTCAATATCACGAGGCGACTGAGGGCCAAAGCCTTGGCCTAGGGTGTTTTGTGATAGATTAGCGCGTTGTTGTGCGAGGCTTTCGTCAGCGTCAATAAGTACATAGCTATCTTCAAGTGCTACAACTTCTTCATCAGTGATGTTTTGGCAGCCTGAAAGCATAATAGAAGAGCTTGCCAGTGCCACTAATAGCGATTTTTGAGTAAAGCGATTCATCGTGAACTCCTGAATTATTTTGCCTCAATATGTTAAGGAATTTTCTGAAAATTACCAGTGGCCCAAAACTTTTGCCCATACGGCCCGCGGGTATCCGTAGATTTTTGTAGATGTGCATGGGTAATGATAACGCCTTGTTTTTTATCGGCAGATTAACTTGAATTGATGATGTTGTTTGTCAAACAAAAAAGCCGACCTTAAGCATTTTTGGCTTAGGATCGGCTTTTAAAGTGCAGGCTTTGTGCGTGCTTGCTAGCCAAGATAACCGTCTAGGTCCTCACTGATTTTTTCGAGCCATTCGGCAAATTGCTGAAGATCAAAGCCATCAAATAAACGATGGTCAAACATGACCAGAATCGGAATGTATTCAAATTCGACAAGTTGGCCGTCAACAATGCGTGGCTCCTTAGCTGGGCCATGAATGCCGATACGGTGAATGCTGCGCATAAACTGCATGGCAAAGCGTGTGATCACAAATTTATTGGCTGATCCAAAAGCAATGTTGGTGATCCCGATTTGAGAAATCAGGCGCTTTTTGTAAAGTAGCTCAAAGGTGCGTTTTTCACCTAAGACTTTGAACAAGCGGCTTCGGATCAATAATTTGCTCAGATTAAGCTGACGAGTCGTGTCCTTATCATTGAACTCGTTAATGATGCGCGTTTTTTCGGCGTTAAATTCTTCGCAGATCTGCCCAAGTGATTTTTCATGCGGGGCATCTGAAATAATGGTCGTTAATGCATTATTGCTATCAGGGATTTTAAACACGCTGGTGAC
>JBPEWS010000193.1:0-2338 GCA_052032465.1 Pseudomonadales bacterium | reverse complement strand
TCTTTTGCCTAAGATACGGCACTTATTTTTCAATCCATTTAATGCTTTATAGAGGTTTCTATGTCACGTCGTCTTATTTCTAGCGGTTCAGATTTTGAGCAAAAAATTGGCTATTCACGCGCTGTAGTGGATGGTGATTATGTTTTTGTTTCTGGCACTACGGGCTATGACTACAGCACGATGACGATCAGCGATGATGTTGCTGAACAGGCTAATCAGTGCTTTAAGAATATTTCAGCCGTTTTGGAAGAGGCGGGTAGCTCAGTGAGCAATATTGTCAGAATTACATATATTTTGCCTAATCGTGAAGATTTCGAGCCATGCTGGCCTGTTTTAAGTGAGTGGGTGGGTGATGTTCGCCCAGCAATTACGATGTTTGAATCACGTTTGATGACAGATGAAATGAAGATTGAAGTTCAGGTTACAGCGCGCCTGTCTTAACCTATCACGACGGAAATACGATGTTTCCCCTGATCCTAATGAACCCTGACTTGACTACCCTTACTTAACGACCCTGACTTAACGAGATTAAAGAGCCATTTATGAGTACCAACCAGCTGCAACGAGAAATCAAGAAACGTCGTACGTTTGCCATTATTTCTCACCCAGATGCGGGTAAGACCACCATGACAGAGAAACTGTTGCTCTGGGGCAAGCAAATTCAAAAGGCAGGAACAGTGAAAGGTCGAGGCTCTGACCGACATGCGACATCCGACTGGATGGAAATGGAGAAGGAGCGGGGAATCTCGGTTACTACCTCGGTGATGCAGTTTCCTTATCGAGATCATATCGTCAATCTTTTGGATACTCCGGGCCACGCCGACTTTTCGGAAGATACCTATCGAACGCTAACTGCTGTTGACTGCGCATTGATGGTGATCGATGGTTCAAAAGGTGTTGAAGAACGTACCATCAAATTAATGGAAGTTTGTCGCCTGCGTAATACGCCCATCATTACCTTTATCAATAAATTAGACCGAGATATTCGCGATCCGATTGAGGTGATGGATGAGGTCGAGAGCGTTTTAAATATTGCCTGTGCGCCGATTAATTGGCCGATCGGAATGGGTAAGCTATTCAAAGGCGTTTATCATATGGATAAGGATGAGACAACGCTTTATCAGTCAGGTCATGGCCATGAGATTATTGATCGCGATGTTGTTAAAGGGTTGGATAATCCAGAGTTGGACGCCAAAACTGATGGGCTGTCTGAAGACTTGCGTGATGAACTTGAGCTGGTTCAGGGGGCGAGTCACCCATTTGAACTTGAGGCGTTTTTGAACGGTGAATTAACACCGGTTTTCTTTGGTACGGCTTTAGGTAATTTTGGTGTCGATCAAATGCTGGATGGCTTGATTGATTGGGCTCCAGCCCCTAATCATCGCCCAGCTCAGGAACGTGATGTTGAGGCAGACGAAGAAAAGACAACGGGCTTTGTGTTCAAGATTCAAGCCAATATGGACCCTCGTCACCGCGACCGTGTTGCGTTTATGCGCATTTGCTCGGGCAAGTATGAAAAAGGCATCAAGCTCAAGCAGGTTCGCACGGGTAAGGATGTGAAAATCAGCGAGGCGTTAACCTTTTTAGCCGGCGAGCGCGAGCATTTAGAAGAAGCTTGGCCCGGCGATATTATCGGTATTCATAATCACGGAACCATACAAATTGGTGACACCTTTACCCAGGGCGAGTCACTGAATTTTACGGGAATTCCAAACTTTGCACCTGAGCTATTTCGTCGAATTGTGTTGAAAGATCCACTCAAATCAAAACAGCTGCATAAAGGCCTAAAAGAGTTGGCCGAAGAAGGTGCAGCGCAGGTCTTCTTTCCTCAAAAGAATAATGACGTCATTGTTGGCGCTGTTGGTGTTCTGCAGTTTGATGTATTGGCTCATCGCTTAAAGCATGAGTACAAGGTTGATGCCGTTTACGATAATACCTCGATAACAACGGCTCGCTGGGTTCATTGTGATGACGCCAAAATGTTTGATGACTTCAAAAACAAGGCGTATGACAATTTAGCCTTGGATCATGGCGACTATTACACGTATCTGGCGCCTTCGCGAGTTAACCTGCAGCTTATGCAGGAGCGTTGGCCTGATGTGGAGTTCAAAGCAACACGCGAGCTATAACCCGCGGGCTAGAAACGGTTTTGGCTTTGTAATTCTGAGCAAGGCGCAATAAACGACACGTTTATTAGTGTTTAAACCAACTGAAAATTTTGCGAAAAACATAGATCACGGCGTGGAGCATCCACATTTCGCTAAAGTAATTATAACGCACAAAGTGGCGGTCGTGATTTTCACTGGGCTCGTACTCGACGGTAGTCATTTTGACTTTT
>JBPEWS010000192.1:0-3785 GCA_052032465.1 Pseudomonadales bacterium | reverse complement strand
CCACCCACTGGAATATAACTAAACATAGCGACAAGTCGCATATCTTTGAGGTTCTCTTTGGTGATTTCACCCTTTTTATACAATTTATGAGGCTCAGTGATATACGTTTTAGCGCGAAGATAGACCGCCAAAAGGTGATCACCCACCATTAAAAAGCGCAAGACACCCCACTTCTCACCATTAGTAATTCCTCGCTCTTCAATATCCGATGGTGTGCCCGACATTTTATGATGACGGTAATGCATATAACGGCGAATCCAAGGATTAATATTCAAAGGACGTGCAAGATAAACCCCAAGAATCATTAAATTATGCCAAAACTTTTGTTTTTTAAAGTACATCAAATGAATCAAGTCATGCTCAAGCTCATGAAGTAAAGACGTCCAAAAAGCCGTCAAAACAATCACCAACCAAGCAGGCATCACATCAATATAATACAGCCAGGCATTGAGCGCCATGCCAGCAATACTAACAAGGAAAATCATCATTCCGACCGTATTTTGATTACGATGTAACCACGGATACTTTTTACGCGTCTCATCACTGACGGCAATTAGCTCTCGCTGTATTAGCTTATCCTTAGCTTGCAGCGCCTTATAGGCTTCTGTCTTTGTTATGTCATTGGTAGCTACACTCATGGCAAAACCTCTTTTTATTATGTCAAGCTTTTTAATATTATTGGTAACACTATGTGTTACTGTTACCAATGGTAACACCATGAAATGCGATAAACCAAGAGGTGGTTACAATTTTCTCTAATTGGGTAACAAACCACTTTGTCAATCAAGCTGGCATTAAAGGCATAAAAAAAGCGACCAATGGCCGCTTTTTTGAGTTTGCTTTGACAGTTTTTTAAGATCTTCGCGCTATTTGAGCTTCTCCAACTTCTTCATTTGCTTCTTAGAGATCCCGCCAAGAACCTGAATCGCATGAGACAGCCGCGCCCTTGTCATATCCGAGCCGAGTATGACCATCGCATCCATCACAGAAATCGAAGCCGATTTCCCAGATACCGCAATAAACACCGGTGCTAAAAAATCACGAATCTTAAGCTCCAACTCCTCAGACAACTGTTTACAGCATGCAAAAATCTCATCTTTTTCCCATGCTGACAGTGTTTCAAAGCGCCAAACCAATCGCTGAAGTTGCGCTTTTAGGTCATCACTTTCCAGTTTTAAGCCCTCAAACTGCTCAGGCTGTATCGCTGGCAAGCCATCCAATAAGAAACCAGCAACATTAACCACATCGCTAAAAACTTCAGTACGTGACTGAATATCCTTAATTACACCTTCAAAAAATTCACGGTTCAAACCCCAAGCTTGATACTGCTGAATAAACGCTTCTGGCGATAATTCGCGCAACCACTGACCATTAAGCCAACGCAGTTTTTCAACATCAAAAACTGGGCCGCCCAGAGACACTCTTTGAATATCAAACTCAGCAACCATTTCATCCAGCGTAAATTTCTCACGCTCATCCGGCATTGACCAGCCCATACGCCCGAGATAATTCATCACCGCCTCTGGCATAAAGCCCATACGCTGATAAAAATGGATACTGGTTGGGTTTTTACGCTTACTCAACTTGGATTTATCTGGATTGCGCAATAATGGCATATGCGTTAATTTTGGCATCTCCCAGCCGAAATACTGATACAACAAAAAGTGCTTAGGCGCTGAGCTAATCCACTCTTCACCGCGAATCACGTGGGTTATTTTCATTAAATGATCATCAACGACATTGGCAAGATGATACGTAGGCATGCCATCGGATTTAAGCAGGATTTGATGATCAACCTGTGACCACTCCACTTCGATTGTGCCACGTAGCCCATCCTCAATGACGCATACACCCTCATCAGGCACGTTCATTCGAATCACATAAGGCTCGTTTGCCGCAAGGCGCTGCTGCACTTGCTCTTCGGGCAGCGCTAGATCACCCTTGATACCCGGATTTAAACCCGCTTCGACACGAGCTGCACGAATGGCATCCAACTCTTCTGGCGTTCTGAAGCAATAATAGGCATGACCTGACTCGACTAGCTGCATCGCATAAGAGGCATAAAGCGCTTTACGCTCACTTTGACGGTAAGGCCCATACTCTCCACCAATATCAGGCCCCTCATCCCACTGCAAGCCCATCCACTTTAAGCTATCCAAAATCGCTTGCTCAGACTCAGCTGTGCTGCGTTTTTGATCAGTATCTTCAATTCGCAAGATAAACTCACCGCCATGCTGTTTTGCAAAGCAATAGTTAAATAATGCAATATAGGCGGTGCCAACATGTGGGTCGCCGGTAGGAGAAGGTGCAATGCGGGTACGTACTGTGCTCATAAATCTCGATGTTAATACTAATCAAAGCTGGCTATTTTACTGAATCCACCCCAAATAAAACAGCCTCTGACGGAATCAGGCGCGCGAAATCACACAGTAATTACTGCACATGAATGAGGTAGCGACCACTTGTAATACATCGCCAAGCTCAATTAAACACGCAAGCGCCTTACAGCATCAATCAGCATGCATGTTCGAGTAGCTTTTCTCATAAAAAAAGCGCCGCTACAAATCACTGCAACGGCGCTTTAATATTTTTTAAGCGACCAACTGGCCGCTTAGGACAACAAGTGGATTACTTGCTTTCTTCAGCAAGGTAGAACCACGTATCCAAAACGGTATCAGGGTTAAGTGATACGGTTTGAATACCAGCGTCCATCAACCACTTCGCAAGATCTGGGTGATCTGAAGGGCCTTGACCACAAATACCAACGTATTTGCCCGCTTTATTACAAGCGTCAATCGCCATTTTAAGCAGTTTCTTAACCGCTTCGTCGCGCTCATCAAACAAGTGAGAAACGATACCTGAATCACGATCCAGACCCAAAGATAGCTGAGTTAGGTCGTTTGAGCCGATTGAATAGCCATCGAAGAACTCAAGGTATTGTTCAGCAAGTAGTGCATTTGTTGGCAATTCGCACATCATGATAACGCGCAAACCGTTTTCACCACGCTTCAAGCCATTCTCAGCCAACAGGTTGATAACTGACTCAGCCTCACCAACCGTACGCACAAATGGCACCATCAATTCAACATTCGTAAAGCCCATTTCCTCACGCACTTTTTTCATTGCGCGGCACTCAAGCTCGAAACAATCGCGGAAGCTGTCAGAAATATAACGGCTAGCACCACGGAAACCGATCATTGGGTTTTCTTCTTCTGGCTCATACAAACGACCGCCTACTAGGTTCGCGTATTCATTTGATTTAAAGTCCGAAAGACGAACAATCACTTTCTTCGGATAGAACGCGGCTGCAAGCGTGCTCACGCCTTCAACAATCTTCTCAACATAGAAATCAACTGGGCTATCATAGCCAGCAACACGCTTCTCAACGCTTGATTTCACATCCGATGGCAACGTATCGAAGTTCAACAGAGCTTTCGGGTGAACACCAATCATGCGGTTAATGATGAACTCAAGACGTGCAAGACCCACACCTTCGTTAGGAAGGTTTTGGAAATCAAAGGCACGGTCTGGGTTACCCACGTTCATCATGATTTTGAAACCAATGTCTGGCATTGATTCAATAGAGTTTTCTTTGCGCTCCCAGTTCAAAAGACCTTCGTAGATAAAGCCTGTATCACCTTCTGCACATGAAACCGTTACTTCTTGGCCTTCGTTAAGAACATCCGTTGCATCGCCACAACCCACGATAGCAGGTACGCCAAGCTCACGAGCGATAATCGCCGCGTGACAAGTACGGCCACCACGGTTAGTTACGATAGCTGCTG
>JBPEWS010000191.1:0-3494 GCA_052032465.1 Pseudomonadales bacterium | reverse complement strand
GATAATACGCAAATGAGTGAGTAATCGCTTCGCGAACAATAGTTGAGCCATTAACTAGCGCTTCAGCGTGAATCAAAACACCGTCGATAAGCATCGCGTGTTCAGGTGATACACGTAGATCTGCTGTTGGAAGGCCGTTACCTAATGCACATGCTGTAATCAATACAGGCTGAGCACCAGCATTTTTCTTAGCAAAGGTTGCTGATACTTCACGGTAGCCCATCCACTTGATAGCGGCTGTTTTGCCTTCTGCTGTTGTCACTTCATCACCGATAGCCAGTGTTTCAACCGCAACTTCACCCGCTGGCGTTGCGATCTTTGTGCCGTTCATAAAGCAATTAATCTGGAAGTTATCCAGAATCAATGTTGAGCCGTCAGTGGTAGTGAAGGTAGAGCGGTCGGTTAGAAGCGAGTATGTGCCGCCCGTAGTTGAGCCTGCAACGACGCCGTCATCCTCAAGATCAGCAAGGTCAATTGTTACGCCGTTAAGTACCAGTGTATCATTGTCGCCTGTTGTGAACGTGTCATAACTAAAGTCGCGAAGGCGAATGCTATCGTCACCATCTGCCGTATTGATATTGAACACGTCTGGGTTGTTTTGGTCTTCATAATCTGAGCCATCAGAACCATAAACATCAAGGTTTGAACCACCGTTGATGGTAATCACGTCATTATCCCAACCACCGTAAATGCGTGAGTCAATCGCTTCTGTAATGGTAATGTTATCTTCACCAAGACCGCCTCGAACCGTGTCATTAGTTGATGCAGGAGTTGAAGTGTAATCGATAGTGATTGTATCATTTCCAGCTTCACTAAAGATTTGTGCGATGTCGTTGCCTGAGTCCGTACCATCGGTGATGATGATCGTGTCATCACCGCCGCCTGAGCGAACATCTAGCTGACCAACAAAACCAGAATCGCCATTTTAATTTGCAACATTGGTGTCGGTTAATGTAATGACGTCATCTTCGAAATCTGAAGCACGACGATCTGATGGGTATGCTAGGCCTACGCCAACGTCTTCTAGTACGTCAGTGGTTTGAGTGATAATAGCCACGAGGGTTCTCCGTTATGGTGAATGCAGGTAACAAATTTGATCACCTGTGTTTCATTCGTGAAACTATGTACATTTTAATGTAAAGATATGTTTCAGTGAGCACTTGTTCTTAAACAAATTGTTGACAAGTTGTTGACACTCAATAGTTTTTTTATCTGATTCCCTTGTTTTTTAAAGGAATGGGGGTTGGATTCTGTGGGTCTTCATGAGTAAAATGAGCAGTTACAATAACCACAAGATGAGAACTGAATGTCTAAAGCGCAAAGTTTGCAAGATCCCTACCTAAATGCGCTTCGCAAGGAACGTATCCCCGTTTCAATCTTTTTGATTAACGGGATTAAACTTCAAGGACAAATCGATTCATTTGACCAATATGTCGTTGTACTTCGAAATGCTGTAAACCAAATGGTCTATAAGCATGCGATTTCTACAGTGGTGCCGATGCGTAATCCACAGCATTTAAAGACCGAGAATACTCAAGCTGATGATGAGGATTTCCATCCTCGCAGCGGCGGAATGCACTAACCTTGTTTTTCGAGCGTCCGGAGGGTGGCAACCGTGCCATCCTTATCTCTCAGGTCATCGATAGCTTTGATGATCAGCCAGACAATGAAGAATTCGAACTGTTGGTGGATGCGGCTGACTTTGAGCAGCTGGCACATATCAAGGGGCATCGACGTAGCCCAAGCCCGCGTTACTTTATTGGTGATGGTAAGCTAGAAGAGCTGAAATCGGCCATCGAAGCCTTCGAGGCTGGTGTGGTCATTTTTAATCATACCTTATCACCGAGTCAGGAACGAAACCTGGAAAAAGCGCTGAACTGCTTTGTGCTTGATCGCACAGGTTTAATCTTGGATATTTTCTCGCAACGAGCGCAAACCTATGAAGGTCGCTTGCAGGTCGAATTGGCTCAGTGTCAGCATATGATTACCCGACTAGTACGAGGGTGGACGCACTTGGAGCGTCAGCAAGGTGGCACGGGCACGCGAGGCGGTCCGGGTGAGACGCAGCTGGAGTTGGATAAACGGATGCTGAGAGCCCATATTCGCCAAGTAGAAAAGCGGCTGGCCAAAGTGCGCGCCTCACGGGAACAAAACCGTCGTGCCCGTCAGCGAGCCGAGAAGCCAGTGATCTCTTTGGTTGGCTACACCAATGCGGGTAAATCTTCTTTATTTAATGCGATCTCTGGCGCTGATGTGCTGGAAAAAGATATGTTATTTGCCACCTTGGACACCACCTTACGAAAGGTGATGATTGACCGCCTCGGCGAGGTGTTATTTGCCGATACGGTGGGCTTTGTTAAACAATTGCCTCACAAGCTCGTCGATGCATTTCGTGCCACGCTTGAAGAAAGTATTTATGCCGATTTATTGCTTCACGTGATTGACGCCTCCGATCCACATCGCGATGAAAAGATGGACGCCGTTGATACTGTCCTTGGCGATATTCACGCGGATCATGTTCCGCAATTGCGTGTTTATAATAAAATTGACCAGCTTGAGGGCGTTGAACCGCGCCTAGAGCGTGATGACCAAGGTCAGCCTTCGGCTGTATGGATGTCAGCAAAAACCGGAGCGGGCGTTGAGCTGCTTAAGCTGGCAATCTTTGAGCGCCTGCAAAAAGACACGCAGCAAATTACGCTGGTTTTACCACCTGAATATGCCGCCTGTCGTTCTGAGCTGTTCTCAAAAGGCTGTGTGCAATCAGAAGAGATTTCTGAGCGAGGCGAGTATATCTTAGCCGTACAAGTGAGCACGCCATTTTTGAACCAATTGAAGTCGCATTATCCGAAGATGCAATTGGTTAACTCGTCGAGCAATGCTTGCACTTAATAGGCCCGCTACTTAGAATAATCACTTTTGATTTTTTGAGAGCTTTCTATGCCTTGGAACAAGCCAGGTAATAATTCTTCGGATCCTAATGACCCGTGGAAAAAGCGTAATCCTTCCTCCCAAAATCCAGTGAATGAGGCGGCTGATTTATTCAAGCGTGTCTTTGGCGGCGGTAATGGTTCGGGCGGCAATCCATTGCGCACAATGGGCCTAGTGGGCCTAGCGCTGGCAGGTCTATATTTGTTTGCAGGTTATTTTCAGCTGGATCAAAAAGAAAAAGGCGTGGTACTTCAGTTTGGTCAATTTAACCGCATTGTTGATGCGGGTCCGCACTGGTTCCCACCGTTTGTTTATGATGTGACACGAGTCAATGTTGAGCAAACGCGTGAGCAGAAAATCTCAGCGAATATGCTCACTAAAAACCAAAATGTCGTGGATATCGACTTGGCGGTAGAATATCGCATTGCCAACCCAGAAGATTATGTCTTAAAAGTCGATAAGCCTGAATTTTTGTTAAAAAATGCGATTGAGTCGGCCTTGCGTCATGTGGTTGGTAACTTAAGCTTTGAAGATGCCATTGTTAATCAGCGTGAAAGTATCGGCCC
>JBPEWS010000190.1:0-14175 GCA_052032465.1 Pseudomonadales bacterium | reverse complement strand
TGCCTTCTTGGCTAATATTGGGTCTCACGCCATTGTTTGCGTTCAGCTTAGGGCTCATGGTGACGCTCATCCTTTATCGCTTGGCAACGCAGTACGGTAAAACCCATATTGCCATCTTGCTACTTGCTGGTGTGGCTATTCAGGCGATAACGGGCGCAGCGCTCGGCTTATTGACCTATATTGCTGACAATAATGAGCTGCGTGATCTGACCTTTTGGAGTATGGGTAGCTTTAATGCGGCCAATTGGGTGATGGTATCACTGTCGGCCAGCGTTATATTGCCTTCGCTGGTGATTATATTAAGACAATACCAAGCCCTCAATGCGCTGATGTTAGGAGAGCAAAATGCCTTTTACCTTGGCTTTAATGTTGAGCGAAAAAAGCGCATTATCATCGTTCTAACTGCATTGATGATTGGCGTTGCGGTTTCCGTTTCTGGCATGATTGGCTTTATTGGGCTTGTGGTTCCCCACCTGATCCGGCTGATGTTCGGTGCAAATCATCGCTTCTTGTTATTGGGCTCGGCTATTTTCGGTGCGACCTTGTTGCTGCTGGCCGATACGATTTCACGAACACTAATCGCTCCTGCCGAATTGCCTATTGGGATTATTACTGCATTATTTGGCGGGCCATTTTTCTTATATTTATTACTCAAACAGCGCAGGCACCTGCCATTATGAAACTCGTCGCTGAGCATCTGAGCTATCGCTTACCAAAAACCAAGCAGCCATTATTAGAGGATCTGTCTATCACATTAGAGCCTAAACAGCTTCATGTGGTTTTGGGTCCAAATGGCGCCGGAAAAAGCACGCTGTTTTCGCTGTTATCCGGGCATTTAACGCCACATAAGGGCCAGATAAAACTCAATAATAAGGACATGAGCCAATACTCTGCTCAAGCATTATCAGAAACACGAGCCGTGCTTTCTCAGATGCAAGACGTGGCCTTTTCCGTCACGGTTAGCGATATTGTTGAGCTTGGGCTCTATCCGTATCAGGGTAATACGAGGCGCCTTGAATCCCATCCATTGCTGACAGCTAAAAAGACTGACCATGAAGTCGCTGATGTCATTGTCCAAGCCGCATTAGCGCAGTTTTCTATCGAACATCTTGCTGATCGCGACTACGACTCTTTGTCAGGCGGTGAAAAGCAGCGCGTACAGCTGGCCCGTGTCTTTGCTCAGGGCGCTCCGTTAGTTCTGCTTGATGAGCCTGTTTCAGCATTGGACTTGACCCATCAGCATCAATTACTCAACACCTTAAAAGCGGCCTGTCAGTCAGGACTGACCATTGCCGTCATATTGCATGATATTAACCTCGCGCTTCGTTACGCCGATACCATCTCGCTATTGCAGCATGGACGCTTGTTTGCCACTGGCGCGCCTGCTGATGTCATTACGGCGCAAACCATTCAACAGGTCTATGACATCAACGCCACTGTTCGGTATGAAAGCGAACTTAACTGTCTTCAAATGATGGTGATCTAAAAAGATTAAGTCATTGTTAATAAGCATATTTGCACGCTTAATAAAACTAATCCACCCACTAACAAAAAAGCCCTGCAACCATAAGATTGCAGGGCTTTTTTTAGGCTTTTTTTATTATCGATGTTAAATCACATGGATAATTAAGACATTAACCACCAAAGTCATCAAGAAGAATGTTTTCTTCTTCAACACCAAGGTCGATCAACATATCAATAACCGCTTTGTTCATCATCGGCGGACCACACATGTAAAATTCACAATCTTCAGGTGCTTCATGATCTTTTAGGTAGTTTTCATAAAGTACATTGTGAATAAAACCAGTTGGGCCTTCCCAGTTGTCTTCAGGCAATGGATCGCTAAGCGCCAAATGCCATTCAAAATTTGGGTTTTCTGCAGCTAATTGGTCAAACTCTTCCGTATAGAAGGCTTCACGCAATGAACGCGCACCATACCAGAATGAGATCTTACGATCTGAGTTTAAGCGCTTCAACTGATCAAAAATGTGAGAACGCATCGGCGCCATACCTGCACCACCACCGACAAAGACCATTTCCGCATCGGTTTCTTTAGCGAAGAACTCACCATAAGGGCCTGATACGGTAACTTTGTCACCTGGTTTGAGGTTAAACACATAAGAAGACATTTGCCCTGGAGGAATGCCTTCTGGACCACGAGGTGGTGGCGAAGCAATACGGATATTGAACTTAACAATACCTTTTTCTTCAGGATAGTTTGCCATCGAGTAGGCACGAATCACTTCTTCGTCTACTTTTGATACATAGCGGAACATGTCAAAGCGATCCCAGTCTTCACGATACTCGTCTTGAATAATGAAGTCTTTATAGTGAACGACATGAGGTGGCGCTTCTAATTGAACATAACCACCCGCGCGGAAGTTTACGTCCTCGCCTTCTGGTAGTTCAAGAACCAGCTCTTTAATAAAGGTTGCCACATTTTCGTTTGAACGAACCGTACATTCCCATTTTTTAGTATCGAAGAAGCTTTCTTCCACTTCGATTTCCATGTCTTGCTTAACAGGAACCTGACAAGCCAGACGATAGCCTTCACGTTGCTCACCTTTAGTAAAATGTGTTTGTTCCGTTGGCAGAATATCACCGCCACCTGATTTAACGATACATTTACACTGGCCACAGCTACCGCCACCACCACAGGCAGACGAAAGGAAAATACCTTCATCAGCAAGTGCATTCAAAAGCTTACCGCCTGCTTGCACTTGCATAGTTTTATCAGGGTCTTCGTTGACTTCAACCGTTACCGGCCCACTTGCGACTAACTTTGAGCGCGCAAACAAAATCACGAACACTAAAGACAAAATCACCAGCAGGAACATCACCAAGGCTGAGATAATGGTCAATATTTCAATACTCATAGATTGTTACCTCTTATAGCTGGTTATAGTTGGATGCCAGAGAATGACATAAAGCCAAGCGACATCAAGCCAACGGTAATAAACGTAATACCCAAGCCACGAAGACCGTGTGGTACATCGCTGTACTTGAGCTTTTCACGGATTGCAGCTAACAATACGATGGCTAATGCCCAACCAATACCGGCGCCCACACCATAAACCACAGATTCACCGAAGTTATAGCTGCGCTCCACCATAAACAATGAAGCACCTAGGATCGCACAGTTTACTGTGATCAATGGCAAGAAAACGCCAAGAGCGGCATACAAAGCTGGGAAAAACTTATCCAGCAACATTTCTAGGATTTGAACCATCGCCGCGATTACGCCGATATAGCACAAAAAGCCCAAGAAGCTTAGATCAACGTCAGGAAGACCTGCCCAAGCTAGCGCACCGTCCTTTAGGAAGTACACATACAGCAGGTTATTCACTGGAACCGTAATCGCCAATACCACAACAACTGCAATACCCAAACCGATAGCGGCTTGGACCTTTTTAGAAATCGCGATAAACGTACACATGCCCAAGAAGAAGGCAAGCGCCATATTCTCAACGAAAACCGCCTTAAGAATTAAACTCAGATAATGTTCAAACATTGAGTGTGCTCCTTAGTGTGCAAAATGTGGAGAAGGACGCTTCGTATTCGGCTGAATATTAAACTCTTCGACTTCGACTTGGTCTTTTTTCCAAGTACGAATCGCCCAGATAATAAAGCCGATAATGAAGAACGCCGACGGCGGAAGTAACATCATACCGTTTGGAATATACCAACCTTCCATAAATGGCATGGTTACACCAAACAACGATGCAGAACCAAATAGTTCACGGATAAAGCCAATGATCAGTAGCATTGCACTGTAACCCAAGCCATTACCAATACCATCGATAAAGCTCAATACTGGCGGGTTTTTCATTGCAAACGCTTCTGCACGACCCATTACGATACAGTTCGTGATGATCAAGCCAACAAAAACTGACAGCGACTTACTCAAATCCGGTGCATACGCTTTCAATACTTGGTCAACGATAATTACCAACGACGCAATGATCGTCATTTGCACAATGATACGAATGCTGCTTGGAATGAAGTTACGGATCAAACTAATAAAGAAGTTTGAGAACGCAACAACCAAGGTCAATGCGATCGACATTACCAGACTCATCTGCATGCTAGACGTTACCGCCAATGCAGAACAAATACCGAGAATCTGAAGACCGATTGGGTTTTTATTAAAAATCGGATCAAAAAGAATTTCGCGAATGCTCATTTTTTCTTCAGCCATGATTAATTCACCCCGCCATTTTTAAGATTTTCAAGAAATGGTTTAAACCCTTTGTCACCCATCCAATATTGCACAAGGTTATCAACACCGCGACTGGTCAAAGTCGCACCCGATAACGCGTCAACATAGTGAGCTTTTTGATAAGGAATGCTGTCATTTGGACCGCCTTTAACAAGCGCTACAGCAACTTCGCCTTCATCGTTATAAACCGTTTTTCCAACCCATTGGGCTTTCCACGAAGGATTATCAACCTCACCACCAAGACCTGGTGTTTCGGCATGCTCATAGAAACTTAAACCCTCTACTGTGTTTAAGTCAGCTTCAAGCGCGATAAAGCCGTAAAGTGTTGACCACAGGCCATAACCAGAAATCGGTAATACAACGTTTTTCAAGCTGCCATCGTCATTCTTAACCAAATACACTTTCGCGTATTTCGCACGAACTTTAATATCAGCGATATCTTCATCCGCAGGAATCTGAACACTCATATCACCTGAGTTTTTCGCGGCACGTTGGTCGTAGTCTTGAACTGAAGGGACTTTATCATCCGCCACTTCACCTGTTGCTACATCAACGATCACAGGCTCTACGCTTTTAAACTGCTCAGCAATATCGGTTTCACCCGGCGTGTACAAACCCACCGTTGAAAGAATATTGCGCTGCATATAAAGGCGCGCGTTTTTCTCTTGTAAGTCTTTAAGACCTACAGCCGATGCCGCAACTAAAATGCCGCAGACTAAACAAACGGCTACAGCGACAAATAATGTCTTAAAAATTGAATTATCCACGAGCAAGTCTCCGTTTGATGTTGGCTTGTACAACAAAGTAATCAATCAGCGGCGCAAACAAGTTACCGAAGAGAATCGCTAACATGATGCCTTCTGGGAACGCTGGGTTAATTACACGGATAAGAACCGTCATAAAGCCGATCAATAAACCAAAGATGAATCGACCAACATTGGTGTGAGCCGCAGAAACTGGGTCTGTAGCCATGTACACCGTACCGAACATAAAGCCACCCATAACTAGGTGCCAATGCCATGGCACATCGAATAGCTCGTTGGTATCACTACCAACAAAGTTCAACAGCAAGCTTGTTGCAACCATACCCAAAACCACACCCAGCATAATGCGCCAAGAAGCAATCTTAGTGATTAACAAAATCGCTGCACCGATCAAAATAGCCAGTGTCGAGGTTTCACCGATAGAACCTTGAATAAAACCAAAGAACGCATCACTCCAAGTGATACCCGCTTCTGTGATCTTTTCAACGCCACCTTGCTGCGCCAGTGATAAGGTTGTTGCACCCGTGAAGTTATCCGCTGCAGTCCAAATCGCATCACCCGACATGTACGCAGGATAAGCAAAATAAAGGAATGCACGACCAACTAAGGCTGGGTTCAAGAAGTTTTTACCCGTACCACCGAAAACTTCCTTACCGATAAGCACACCAAAACTGATGCCTAAGAACACCATCCACAGTGGGATAGTCGGAGGAAGAATCAACGTAAAGAGAATACCGGTAACGAAGAAGCCTTCGTTAACTTCATGACCACGCACAAAAGCAAACAAGCCTTCCCATAGGAAACCAGAAAGATAGGTCACCACAAATATGGGTAGATAATATACTGCACCATGGAGCATATTGGACCAAAAGCTCGATGGGTCAAAGCCTGTTAAAGCCATCACGATGTCGGATCTCCAGCCTTCAATCGCCATCATGCCATTGAGGTCAATTTGCAAGTTCGCTTGATAGCCAACATTCCACATACCAAATAGCATGGCAGGCCAAGCAGCAAGCCAAACGGTAATCATGATACGCTTAAGATCCAAGCCATCACGAACGTGAGTGCGAGCGCCTGTTACAGCTGATGGGCTAAATACCATCGTGTCGAACATTTCGTAAAAGACGTAATAACGATTAAGCTTACCGCCCTTTTCAAAATGTGGCGCGATTTTCGCGTCTAAAAAATTTCTAAGCCCCATGGGTTAGCCCTCTTTCTCAATTTGATACAACATATCGCGTAATAATGGGCCATACTCATATTTGCCCGGCGATACATACGTACAGATGGATAAGTCTTCTTCGTTCAGCTCAAGTACACCAAGGCTAATGGCCGTGTCCATGTCGCCAATAATAATGGCACGAAGTAATTGAGTAGGAAGAATATCTAACGGCATGACTTCTTCATAAGAACCCACTGGCACCATGGCGCGCTCACTGCCGTTTGCGTTTGTGGTCATTTTCTTAAGACCGCCAAACAGCTTAGATAAGTATATATTTTTCACTGAGTGTCGATCATTACCCGTAAAGCTCAAATAACGGAACGGGTGACGCTCACGATCTTCAGCTAATACGCTGACTTGGTTCGCATAACGACCAAGATAGTTCTCATGCGCCTTGCCTGAGAAACCACCGAGCACAGAGCCAGAAATCAAACGGTTATCCGCGCCTTCTGTTTCCTCTGCTAATAACTGAACCAAGCTTGCGCCAAACTGCGTGCGAACTAAGCGTGGAGACTTCACCTGAGGTCCTGCAATAGCCACAACACGATCCGTGTATAGCTCACCGGTTTCAATAAGTTTTGCTAGAGCGATAACGTCTTGGTAGCCGATATGCCAAACCTGTTTAGAATCAGAAGCCGCATCCAGGAAATGAATATGCGTACCCACCAAACCTGCTGGGTGCTTACCACCAAATTCAGTGACGGTTAGCGACTTAATCTCAGGCACATTAATTTGTGCACCTGGCGCCTTAGTCACATGAATTTTGCCTTCTGTTAGACGCGTCAATAACTGCAAGCCTTGCGCAAAAGCTTCTGCTTGTTCGGCAATAACAACAGCAGGGTCAGCCGCTAATGGGCGTGTATCAATCGCTGCAACAAAAATGCTCGATGGAAGTGAATCGATCGCAGGCACTTTATCGTAAGGACGCTGGCGAAGTGCTGTCCACATGCCGGATTCGACCATCAACTTAATCAGCTCATCAGCTGAGTAATCAGCGGCTGGTTTATTGATGTAGCTGTCGAAATCAACTGATGTATTCTGTCCATCCAACTTGATCACGAGCGATTCAAACACACGGCGATCACCACGGTTTACTGACATCACTTGGCCAGAAGCTGGAGCGGTATATATCACGCCTGGGTTTTTCTTGTCTTCAAAGATGACTTGCCCTTTTTTTACAGTGTCACCCTCGCGTACACGCATCGATGGCTTCATTGTTGGGTATTCATAACCCAAAACGGCCACTTCATTGATGGCATTGCCATCCGTGATTTGCTGTGAAGGCTGACCTGCAATCGGCAAATCAAGACCGCGCTTGATTTTAATCATAGGTTTTACTCTCAAACTGTTCGATTGAAACGGAAGAATTACTTCGCTGGGTACAGTGGATATTCCACGCCCGTGATATGTTGTAGTAGACGCACCACCTGGCAGCTATAGCCAAACTCATTGTCATACCACACATAAATCACGCAAGACTTATGCTCTTCATTCACCAAAATAGCTGAAGAGTCTACCAAGCCCGCATGACGCGACCCAACAACGTCAGTCGAAACCAGTTCGGTCGATGTTGTGAAGTCAATTTGACGTTGAAGGTCAGAGTGCAATGACGTCCAACGTAGGTAATCAACCAACTCTTCACGAGTGACTGATTTTTCGAGATTTAGGTTTAAGATCGCCATCGACACGTTTGGTGTCGGTACGCGAATAGCACTACCTGTTAAACGACCCGCCACTTCTGGCAACGCTTTTGCAGCTGCTTTTGCTGCACCAGTAGATGTAATCACCATATTCAGCGCTGCTGCACGACCGCGACGCTCTTTTTTGTGGTAGTTATCAATCAGGTTTTGATCATTGGTATAGGAGTGAACGGTTTCAACATGGCCTGATTTCAAACCATATTTATCAACCATTGCTTTTAATACAGGTACGATCGCATTGGTTGTACAGCTTGCTGCTGAAACCACTTTATCGTCGCCAATAGCGGCTTGGTTAACACCAAATACCACGTTTTCAACACCGTCACCTTTTGATGGTGCAGTCAAAATCACGCGGCTAACACCTGGACGAAGATGCTCTTCTAGCTGTTCTTTGGTTGTCCAAACACCCGTGTTGTCGACAACAACCGCGTTTTCAATGCCATATTGAGTGTAATCAACTTCACTTGGATGGCTTGCATTGATGATTTGAATATAGTTGCCGTTGGCAATAATCGCATTGTTTTCTTCATCAACAGAGATGGTGCCGTCAAACGAGCCATGAACTGAGTCACGACGCAATAGACCCGCACGCTTAGCAAGGTCTTCTTTCTTACCGCGAATAACGATAGCTCGAAGGCGCAAGCCGTTACCTGAACCACTTTTCTCAACTAAAAGACGAGCAAGAATACGACCAATACGACCAAAACCGTAAAGCACGACATCAACAGGGCCTTTTGGCTCATTGTTTGCGCCAATTGCATCATTAAGCTGCTCTTTAACGAAACCTGCAAGATCCGCATCCGCAACATTTTGCTCTTTTGCGATTGTTGCTAGCTTACCAATATCGACACGGATCGACTTAACATCCAGATCAGAGACTGCTTGAAGAATTGGCCAAGTATCACGAACCGACAGTGAGTCGCCTTCCATGAAGCGAACAAAGCGGTGGTTTTTAAGGATAGTGATCGCAGACTGATTCACTAGAGAGTGGCTATAAACAAGGGTAGTAATGTCTTTCTCGCGGTACAAACGGCCAATCATAGGGATCATTTGTTCTGCGATACTCTCGCTGTTTTTATACTGCTGATAGTGTTGATCAGATAATGCTTTCACGGGACACCTTCGTTGATATACAAAAAAATAGTGGCCGCTATTTTATATCTTTTTGTAACTTATGACCACTCCCAAACGCCCGTGTTAACAATTTAGATTTATGCTATTTTTGCATAACGAACGCCGCCTCAATTCGAGGCGACTTGTTCATCTCCTTTTTTGGCATCGCCCGAGCCCGTCATATCTTCCTGCTCACCTTCATCAACGTACTCTTCATACTCGATCGGCTTAGCTGCACTGGTGCTAAATTCCAGCTGGGCTGGCTTAGAATAATTCGGCACATCGTCATAACTAAAGACTGCATAATATTTTGGAATACTCGGATTACCAAAAACATCATAGGTGTATTCATCCTTACCCGCATAAAGCTTGACGCCATCGACAGGCGATTTTGGCGGATGGAAACGATTGCGCACTACATACGAGCCAACAAAATCTGGATGGGTTGGGTTCTTCCAAGTCAATTTAACGCGGTTATTATCTAAACTCGCCGCGAAGTTGGTTGGTGTATCAAGGGCATGCTTTCGCTTATCTATGTATTTAATGACCAATTTGCACACTAAATCACTGTCCAGCGAATGCCAGTCCACCGTGCCATCCTTGTATACCGATGATGAGGTTGGGCGGATAATCAGATGGTAAGGCTCTTTGCGCTCGTAAAACTCTTCTAAGTCTTTGCGGCCAATACTGTCAAACATAAAGCTATGCGAGCCTGTTTTTTGTAGCTGATGATTGCTCACTTCATAGCCAATAAACTCATGCTTTTCACGCGACTTAACGCTTTCATAGCTGGTATCGGCAATATCCGCCAGCTCAATCGTAAAGCGGATATCTTTATGCGTATCCAAGCTGTTTTTATTTTGCAATACCACATAAGCTTCGGTAATCACCGTGCGATCTGGCGGCGGTAAATCCTGCGGCCTAAACTCCATCTGACCGTAAACAAACTCACCACTTTTACTAAAACCGCAGCGCAGCTGGTTTTTCTCGATACCTTCTGGCGCAATCGTGTTGATTTCAAATGGCGCCAATTCAACGGTTTTTGAAGGCACAGAGTACATAAGCTCAATATGCGGGCGATAATGAATTCCCGAGCCAAATCGACCATAACCAATATCAAACTGCATCATTTGCGAATCTTCACCGGTCGGCAATTTGCGCGGCCCCTCAATTCTGAACAGCAATTCACCACTTTTAATGGCATTTTTCAGTTTACGACGCTCAGCAATATTCATATCCCACTGGCTCCAAATCCCCTGAGTTAGCTGTTCAGAAGGAATGGCCTGGCCAAGGGTTTCGAGCTTTTTCGCCTGATGAATCTGATTAAAGTCCTGAAAATCCGTAATGCTTTGTGGATCTAGAATCGACACTGTCCACTCGCCAAAACTCTCCACTTTGGCATTCACTCGGTTCATCGGATACAAACGAAAACGCGCACTGCGAATCTTTGCATCATCAGGTAGCTTTGCCAGATCAAACTTAATCACACCATAACAAACGCCTCGATGAACATTCACACCCACAAAGAGCGAGTTATTCCCAAAATGCTCGCGATTTTTCTCAAGTGTATATTGCCCTAAATAACCAACATTATTTTTTGCAGGAAATAGCACACGAGAAAACTCATCATCTGCCAATAGCGTTTTGAGCATGAGCTCTGGCGCAAATGGCGACTTGATTTCTGTTTTGCGATCTACCGCACGAATATTGTAGTGATAGCGCATGCCGGTTTTGAGTTGACGATCAAAAAACTCACATTTGCGGGTTACGGCAATCAGGTTTTCGTCACAGCAAGGCTCTTTGGGACGGTCTGAACGATAAATTTCAAAATAGACCTCATCTTGCGCAGCGTGCGTCCAGCTGATTGAGGCTTCTCGGGCGCCGATATGCTGGATCTCAAAATTATCCACTCGCTTTGGCGCCTGCTCTGAATAATTAATAGCCTCAGACAGTGCGTACAAAACTGCAGGAATATTTTCATCAATGCTTTGTGACATATTCGCTAAATAGTCAGGAATATTACGCGTACCCACTTCCACAACCGCCGACAAAATACCTAAGGAGTAATAATACTCACGTCCACTCCCCGCGATAAGGTTAGCGGGTGGCTTACCGCGATTAATACCGTATTTACGGCCTGTGACCTTATGAATTTCTCGATTCATATTCGCACAGAGCATATTAGCATCTGTGCCTTCCCACTCAGGCTCATGGTTAAACTTATGGCAAGGGAAAAACACATTACCCTGCGAGTGGTAATCCAATGCCACGCAGATATTCTTATGGCTGAGAACAAAATCGCGAATCGCTCGGGTCTCTGGCTCTGAAAAAGGCTCGGGGCCAGAATAGACATTCGACGACATCGATGCGCCTTTCTTAAAGCCTTCGCTGAAGTTTCGATTCAGGTCAACGCCATGCGTTCCATCTTCATTTTTACGGCGGTTTTTGCGCCAGAACGAAAAGTGACGACGCGAATACTCAAAACCGTCAGGATTTAAGCAAGGCACCAAATACAATGCGTTTTGGGCTAACGCTTTTTTCAGCTTAGGGTCCACCTGATGGTTTTCCACCACATGCTCAACAATTTTGAGCGCCAGCTCAATCCCAATCCATTCACGAGCATGAATCGTCCCTGTGTATAACAAGGCTGGCTTTTGATCCGCTTTTTCAACATCCAAGCTTAGCGTCACCAACATAATCGGGCGATTTTCCCATGTCGCGCCAATGCTTTGCACATGCACGAGATCGGGATGCTCTTTTTCCATCTGCTTCAAATAGTCGATGGCTTTAGGATAGGTAACGTATTGCTTTTTCATAAATTCTTTCGTTGTTCTTTAATTCACTGCTGCTTGGCGTGCTTCAAGCTATTGGTTTTGCCATTGCTGCGCCATAAACGCGGCTTTTTTTGGCCCAACTCGATCCACCGTTTGTAAGCGCGCAGGGTCATTAACTAACGCATCAACAATGCCCGCATGACCCAAGGTGTCAATCATACACTTAACGAGGGTCGGACCCACACCTTTTAATGAGACCAAAAAGGCCTCAACCTGCGCATCATCAACAGAATGTTCTGGCTGTGCTTCAACATCTTCAAGACCTGCCTGCTCATGCTGCAGCTGAAGGTCCGTCATTCGCGGCTGTATTTGGCGAGGTTGATAATTATCTTGGAAATTCCAAACCTCACTTGGCCACTCTTCCTCAGCACGAAGCTCCACAGGCAGAATCGCAAACTGATCTTTAGGCGCCGATGCAAAGGCATCGCCGACATCCTCGCAACCATAGCTAGGCAATGGTGAACCAAATGTAATGTGGCGCATAGTGCGCAAGAGTGAAGAATTAATTTTACTCAGTTCTTCCCAATTAAACATCGGGATTGTCGGCTTCTTGAAGCGACCATCTGATAATAGCCACATCAAATATTGTCCAATCCAATCACGAATATAAGGAAACGCCGCAAACGCTGTGGCACATTCCAAAATACGGAATTTGCCATCATTACCCAAGGCAATATCGCAGGCCCAGTATTCTGCCTTGGCCGCCTTAGAAGCTTTTACAGCAATATCCAACGCCTTCATCGGCACATCGTTATAGTCCATTGAGCCACCTTGGCTCGTGTTGGTCAGCCACTCACCTTCAGGCGGGCGACGCCAAAATGCGCAAACGGGCTTATGGCCAATAAGCATCACGCGAATATCCGCTTTCATTGGCACAAAATCTTGAACATAAACAGGGTAATAACGCTTTTTATCCAATAGCTCGACCGCTTCTTGGTAGCTATCGACCTTGTGAACGAAGTATCCACCGTAATTCGAAGGGCCATAGGATTTTTTAATAATCTTAGGAAAGCTTGTCTTGCTCAAAAAATCTAAGGCTTCAAGCTTTTCATAAAAAATCTTGGTCGCAGGAATAGGCAGCTTATGCTTCATGCAAAAGCGTGTCACATTTTCTTTCGACTTATTGGCAAACTGCGTATCCAAAGATGGAATAAAGCGAACGTGTGGTAATTCACGAGCAATCTCGCGAAACTTCTCATAGGCCGTCGCAGGAATATTGCCGATCAAGACCTCAATTTTTTTACGCTTCACCTCGCGGATAAAACGCGCTTTATCATTTCCCCAGTGATAAGTGACAACCTCTATCTTATCTGGCCAGCCTTTGAAATTAGACGTATGGAAAAACTGTAAAACGTGATCAAGATAAAGCAAACCTATCTTTGGCAGAGATGATGGATTGGCGCTCATTTTGGGTATCCTCTAAATAATGTTCTTGTATTCTTTGTTCAATAACGTCAACAACGGCATCGATTTTACGATCGTTAAAATCAAGCCCCTGTTGTTCTTGTTCAGGAGTGGCAAAGGCTGGAATGCCATTCACCTCAAGGACGACATACTCTTCGGCATCTAAATCATAGATCAGATCCACACCTGCGATCTCAAGCCCCGTTGAGTTTGCCGCTCGCTTAGCAACTTCCACCAAGGCGTCGTCTGGCTCGCGCATAAACACGGTACCGCCGCCGGTAATATTCGTTTTCCAGCTATCTGCTGGAGCTCGTCGGCCATAACAGCTGATGTATTCACCACCGACAATATCGACGCGAAAGTCAGTCATGTCATAGTTTACGAATCGCTCGACATAAAAATGCGGTAAATTGGTTTGATCCAAAAAAGGAATCAGCATATCCAGTGATCGCTCATCTTCAATTTTGCAAATCCCCATGCCGCCCCAACCGTCGGTGGGCTTATAAATCAAGCGTCCGCCCCATTCACGCATGGCTTGTTTCAACCCTTCTTTGTCAGAGCTGCTGCACAACTTATAGTCTGTCGTGCGAATTCCCGCCTGCTTTAGACGATTCGCTGTGCGAAACTTATCCTCTGTCAATGCAAAGGATCGAAAATTATTAACGCAGGGAATCGACTCGTTTAATGCTTCATAAAGATACATCTGAAAAGAGGTCTGCTCGCCGGCGTTATACGAAAAAAAAGCATCCAACTCATTCATCACAATATCATGGCAAACAATTTTGCCATCATAGGCTTTGGCATCCGCTAAATTCAGCCCTGTGATTGAAAAAATATCGCGCTCACGCAGTTTGCTCACGATCTTGGATTGAATCTGCTTCCCACCACCATTTTGGTACATCCAGATACCCACTGTTTT
>JBPEWS010000019.1:0-25489 GCA_052032465.1 Pseudomonadales bacterium | reverse complement strand
TCACTTGCGCGCTTTTTGCCGAGCAACATATTGAGTAGCTCATGCGTGCTGTGCGCATCATCGATTTGCAGCTGAACAAGGCGGCGTGTATCGGGCAGCATTGTGGTTTCTCGCAGCTGGCCTGCGCTCATTTCACCGAGCCCTTTAAAGCGGGTGACTACTGGCGTTGCGCGCTTGCCCTCAGACTTGGCTTTTTCGATAAAGGCTTGTTTTTCAGATTCATCAAGGGCGTAGTAGGTGTCTTTTCCGATATCCACTCGAAATAGCGGCGGCATCGCCACAAAAACATGTCCTGCAGCGACAAGGTCTGGGAAGTGTTTAACAAACAGGGCGCAGAGCAAGGTTGCGATATGCAGCCCATCAGAGTCCGCATCGGCCAAAATACACACTTTGTGATAGCGCAGGTTACTCAGATCATCCTGCCCCGGCTCAAGACCAATGGCCACTGCAATATCGTGCACTTCTTGGGAGCCCAGCACTTGGTTTGAGTCGACCTCCCAGGTGTTTAGAATTTTACCACGCAGAGGCATGATGGCTTGAGTTTCTCGGTTGCGCGCCATTTTAGCTGAGCCACCGGCTGAATCACCCTCAACAAGAAACAGCTCGGATTGCGCAGGATCACTCGAGGTGCAGTCGGCTAACTTGCCGGGCAGAGCTGGTCCTTGCGTCACTTTTTTACGTACGACTTTTTGCGCTTTGCGGGTACGTGCTTGCGCCTTGCTAATACATTGCTGGGCAATAGCGTCAGCCGCTTCAGTATTGGTGTTTAACCAGAGGCTAAAGCTGTCTTTTACCGCGGTAGAAATAAACCCAGAGGCACTTCTTGATGATAAGCGCTCTTTGGTTTGCCCAGCAAACTGCGGATCTTGCATTTTAAGCGATAACACATAACAGCAATTATCCCATATATCATCTGCCGTGAGCTTAAGGCCGCGAGGCAGCAAATTGCGAAATTCGCAGTATTCTTTGATGGCTTCCAGCAAGCCTGTGCGCAGCCCATTGACGTGGGTGCCACCTTGAGCGGTCGGAATAAGATTCACATAGGCTTCGGCGAGCAATTCGGCGGGCTCGCTCAACCAAGTGACGACCCATTCGGCAGCTTGGTGGCCTTGGTCGATGCGATCAAGATAGCCATGCTGCGGGATTTTTTCAGCAGAAGCTAGGCTTTCTAGAAGGTAGTCTTGCAGGCCATGCTCGTAATACCATTCCTGTTTTTTCTCTTGGTCGCCCTTGGCTTGTCGGTTTTCAAACTTAATTCGCAGACCGGAGCACAGGACGGCTTTGGCTTTGAGCACGTGACAAAGCTTGGTGATGGAGAATTTATCGGTATCAAAATAGCTTGAGTCAACCCAAAAGCGCACCGAGGTGCCTGTGTTTTTCTTGCCGCAGCTGCCTGTGATTTCAAGCGGGCCAGTGGCTGCGCCATGCTCAAAGGCGATTTCGTGCACCGATTGGTCACGCCTAATATTGACTTCAACTCGCTTGGATAAGGCATTGACAACCGATACGCCAACGCCATGCAAACCACCTGAGAATTTGTAGTTTTCACCAGAGAACTTGCCGCCCGCATGGAGGCGAGTCAGTATCAGCTCAACACCTGAAACCTGATATTCAGGGTGAATATCAATCGGCATCCCTCGGCCATTATCAATCACTTCCAGCGAGTTATCCTCATGCAAAATAACACTGATTTGATCGGCAAAGCCGCCCAACGCTTCGTCCACGCTGTTATCAATCACCTCTTGAGCTAGGTGGTTTGGCCTTGTGGTGTCCGTATACATGCCTGGGCGTTTTTGAACCGGCTCCAGACCTTTTAAGACCTCAATAGCATCGGAGTTATAGGATTTTGGCATTTTTACCATCCGCAGGAATACAATTATGGTATCTTAACGCGATTCCTAGAACTTGGGCAATGCAGATGCAGTTTCCAACACATTCCGTAGCAACCACATTCGAGTCGCTCACACTGGGTGAGCAACGTCATCCGCCAAAGATTTTGATCCTCTATGGCTCATTGCGTGAAGAAAGTTACAGCAAGAAGCTTGCGCTGTTATGCAGAGATTTACTCCTGCATTTTGGCGCCGAGGTGAAAATTTTCGACCCAAGCGACCTGCCAGTATTTGACCGTCAAAACTTTGACCACCCCGCGGTTAAGCAGTTGCGTGAGTTATCTATCTGGTCTGAAGCGCAGGTTTGGATATCGCCGGAGCAACACGGCGCAATGACAGCGGCGTTTAAAAACCAAATCGATTGGCTGCCCTTATCCGATGGTGCTGTGAGGCCAACTCAAGGTCGCTGCTTGGCGTTATTGCAAGTTTGCGGCGGCTCTCAGTCATTTAATGCTGTCAATCAAATGCGCATTCTCGGCCGCTGGATGCGCATGTTCACCATTCCCAATCAGTCCTCTATTCCGATGGCGTGGAAAGAGTTTGATGAGGATGGCCAAATGAAAGATAGCAGTTATAAAGAGCGAGTCTATGATGTCATGGAGGAGCTGTTTCGCTTCACTTTATTGCTTAGAGAAAATGTTGGCACTTTAACAACCCGCTACTCTGAGCAAAAACAGCTGGCAGAAGCGGGCCAACTGAAGGCGGGATTAGGCGTAAAACCCACTTCACAAAACGATGATTAAACCGCCTTACACTGTTTTGTAAGCGCGCTGTTCCGATGCGCAGCAGTTGTGTATTATGGGCAACTTATTGCCTGATTTTCTCTTTTCCTCATTGATGGTATGAAGCGTTTTTTCCGTTTTTTTGAATCTCGAATTCACCCGTATCCTGAGCAGGAGCTTAACTACCGCCCGCAGGGTTTGTGGCAATTTATTTGGGCCTGTACGAAAGGCTCTCGCCTGTGGCTATTGATGCTCACCGTATTTACTGGTCTTTTGGGTGCATTTGAAGCTCTGCTTTACTCTTGGATGGGCGAAATTGTTGATTGGATGACCGAGTACGGCCTGGAGAACTTCTGGGAAGAAAAGTCTGACATGCTGATCATCATGGTGTGCGTGTTGTTTGCCAGCATCGTGCTCAGCCTGTTTAATTCCGGCATTCACTTCCAAACCCTGCAAGGGGTTTTCCCGATGCGTTTGCGCTGGCAGTTTCATAAACGCATTTTGAATCAAAGTATTCAGTTTTTTAATAACGAAATGTCAGGGCGAATTTCGGCCAAGGTCATGCAAACGGCTTTGTCTGTGCGTGAAACCGTGATGACCTTCACTAGCATGCTCAGCTATATATCGATTTATTTGATTAGCTCTGGCATCATTTTAGCGAGCCTCGATTGGCTGCTGCTGCTCCCTTTTCTCGGCTGGATTGCCACATTTAGCTTATCGATGTATTTCTTTCTTCCTCGACTGCGTGAGGCGGCTACACGACAAGCCGATGCGCGCTCCAAAATGACGGGTCGCATCACTGACTCCTACGCCAATATCGCCACGGTAAAGCTTTTCAGCCATAGCCGTCGCGAACAAACCTTTGCTCGTGAAGCAATGGAAGAGTTCATGGACACGGTTCATGATCAAATGCGTTATGTCACCAGTGTGGAAACGATCAACCATACGATCAATATGCTTCTAGCGGCAACAACTCTGGCATTGGGCTTATATCTTTGGACCGAATCGTTGGCCAGCCCTGGCGCTGTTGCAACAGCAACCGCCCTAGCGCTTCGCGTCAATGGTTTATCACATTGGATCATGTGGCAAATTGCCTCGTTATTTGAAAACATGGGGACCGTTCAAGATGGCATGAATACCTTATTGCGGCCGATCAAGCTTACTGACGAGAAAGATGCCAAAACGCTGACGGTTAAAAAAGGTGCTATACGTTTCACGGATGTCGATTTTGCCTACACCGCACAAAACCCAGTATTCAATAATCTCAGCATTGATATTAAACCCGGAGAGAAAGTCGGTATTGTTGGTCGATCAGGGGCTGGAAAATCCACCTTTGTTAATCTATTGCTGCGTTTTTACGATGTGAACTCGGGTGAAATTAGCATTGATGGACGCAATATCCAGCAACTCACGCAAGAGTCTTTACGCGCTCAAATTGGCATGGTGACACAAGATACCTCCCTATTGCATCGCACGATTTTCGAAAACATCGCCTATGGTCGTCCTGAGGCAAGCTGCGAGGAAGTGATCGCAGCAGCTAAAGCGGCTCATGCTCACGAGTTTATCGTGTCCTTGTCTGACTCAATGGGCAATTCAGGTTACTACACCTTAGTCGGTGAACGAGGCGTTAAGCTTTCTGGCGGTCAGCGTCAACGTATTGCAATTGCTCGAGTGATGCTGAAAAACGCGCCTATTTTGCTACTTGATGAGGCAACCAGTGCTCTGGATTCAGAGATCGAGGAAGTCATCACACAGAGCCTGCATCAGCTTATGGAAGATAAGACTGTTGTCGCCATTGCTCACCGACTGTCTACCATTGCATCCCTTGATCGTTTAATTGTTCTTGATGATGGCGGTATCGCCGAACAAGGCACCCATGAGCAACTGATCGCAAATGAAGGTATTTATGCGCAGTTATGGCGTCGCCAAAGTGGCGGCTTCTTAGCTGAAGAATAACTCATGCTCTCAGCCGCTGGATAGCTGATCACAACACTGGCAGTTAAATACTGCGCTTTACTGATCAAAGAGCAATGGCATCTGTTGGTTTTCTGCGCTGACATTTTTAAAATTAGAAAGCTGCAACCCCACCAGGCGATACATGCAATGTTCTTGAATCAAACGCTGTAAAAGCTGCTTTGCCCAATAATGTAGTGCCTCTTCGGTATCCAAGTTTTGCTCCAACGTGATCGAGCGGCTTTGAATCTGAAAATCTGCGGTTTTTAGCTTTAAGCTTAAGGTTTGCCCTAATAGCTGCGCCGCCTTCATGCGCTCAGCTAATTTCGCCACTAAAGGTATAAGTTCTTGCTCTAAGGCGTCTATGCCTTGGCGGTTTTCATTAAAGGTTCGCTCAGCGCCAATGGATTTACGCAGGCGACTTGTTTTCACCTCTCGCAGATCTTTCCCACGAACGATGTCATAAAAAAACTGGCCTCGACGCCCAAATTCTTGCACTAAAAGCAATTTACTGGCCGCTTTTAAGGTTAGTCCATCCGTGATACCAAGCCCATGCATTTTAGCGGCAGTAGAGCGACCAATACCATGAAATTTCTCAATAGGTAGCGCCTCTAAAAAACGCGTAGCCTGCTCAGGACGAATCACATAATAACCATTTGGCTTATTAATATCAGACGCCATTTTTGCCAAAAATTTATTATAGGAAATCCCCGCTGATGCGGTTAACTGAGTCTCTTTTGTTATTTCTTTAAGAATGGATTGTGCAATGCGCGTCGCATAGCGCTGTGAGGTTTTATTGTCAGTAACATCTAGGTAGGCTTCATCAAGGGATAATGGTTCAATGATGTCCGTATAGCGTTTGAAAACCGCTCGTATCTGCTCTGACACCTCGCGATAAACAGCCATTCGCCCAGGAACTATTACTAGCTCAGGACATAACTGTCGGGCCTTCACTGTCGGCATAGCCGAGCGAACACCGAACACTCTCGCTTCATAACTGGCTGTAGCAATAACACTTCGATGGCTTTGGCCACCAACCGCTATGGGTTTGCCTACCAGACTTGGGTTATCCCGTTGTTCGACTGATGCAAAAAAAGCATCCATATCGATATGGATAATTTTGCGAATACTCATAACAAAAAAGAGTATACAAATTTTAGGCATTAAAAAAGCCACCCGAAGGTGGCTTTTTTCGAAGTCTTTGAGCTAAATCTTATTCAGCGTCAGAAGCCTCTGGGCGGTCTACTAGCTCAACATAAGCCATAGGCGCCGCATCACCTGTACGGTAACCCATCTTAAGTACACGCATGTAACCACCAGGACGCTGGTTGTAGCGAGGACCTAATTCGTTGAATAGCTTACCAACAGCTTCTTTTGAACCTGTACGAGCCATAGCTAGACGACGGTTTGCAACCGAGTCTTCTTTAGCCAAAGTGATCAATGGCTCAACAACACGGCGAAGTTCTTTTGCTTTTGGCAAAGTCGTTTTAATCGCTTCATGTTCGATCAATGACACAGCCATGTTTTTAAACATCGCTTTACGATGTGAGCTATTACGATTTAGCTGACGTCCACTTTTACGATGACGCATAATCTTTACCCTTTCTTAGTATTTGGTGTTAAGTCGTTCATCATCTTTGATGCTGGCTGGTGGCCATGAATCAAGATGCATACCTAGTGCAAGTCCACGAGACTCAAGGACTTCTTTAATTTCAGAAAGTGACTTCTTACCTAAGTTAGGCGTCTTAAGAAGGTCAACTTCTGTGCGCTGAACCAAATCACCAATGAAGTAAATGCTTTCAGCTTTTAGACAGTTAGCAGAACGAACTGTCAATTCAAGATCGTCAACAGAACGAAGTAGTTGTGGATCAACTTCTTCTTCTGCTTCTTGTTTCTCTGGCTTAATCGCGCTATCCATATCAACAAAAATACTAATCTGTTGCTGTAGAATAGTCGCGGCTTGACGAATACATTGCTCAGGATCAACAGAACCGTTGGTCTCAAGATCAATGATCAATTTATCAAGGTCAGTACGTTGTTCAACACGTGCGTTTTCAACGTCATAAGCAACACGACGAATTGGCGAGAACGATGCATCAAGCTGCAAGCGGCCAATAACCTTTGCTTCTTCTTCATCTTCACGGTCAGCTGCTAATACATAGCCGCGACCACGCTCAATAACCAATTGCATTTCAAGCTCAGTGCTGTCGTTTGTGATGTTTGCAATCACATGCTCTGGGTTGATAATGTCAACGTTGTGATCTGTCTGAATGTCGCCTGCAACTACAGGGCCAACACCTGACTTCTTCAAAGTCAACGTTACAGAATCACCTTCGTGAATAACCACTGAAATATCTTTTAGGTTCAAAAGAATGTTAACAACATCCTCTTGAACACCTTCGATGGCACTGTACTCATGGTCAACGCCTTCGATTTTTACTTCTGTAACCGCGCAGCCTGCAATGCTTGATAGCAAAATGCGACGCAGTGCATTACCAATGGTATAACCAAAACCGCGCTCAAGCGGCTCAAGCGTCAACTTTGCATGACAATCATTGATTGTGTCGACTTTGATACCGTTAGGCGTCAAAAATTGATTGATATTTGCCATCTTAAAATCCTAACCGTTATGGGTTTACTTCGAGTAAAGCTCAACAATCAAACTTTCGTTGATGTCTTGAGATAGGTCAGCGCGCTCAGGGTTGTTTTTAAACGTACCTGAAAGCTTTGCTTGATCAATCTCAATCCAAGGAGCAAAACCACGCTGAGCTGCAAGTTCAATTGCAGATTTAATGCGTAACTGGTTTTTCGCCTTTTCGCGAACTTCTACAACGTCACCCGCTTTAACTTGGTATGACGCAATGTTAACTGTCTTACCGTTAACTTGGATTGCCTTGTGGCTAACCAACTGACGTGCTTCTGCACGAGTTGAACCAAAACCCATACGGTAAACAACGTTATCCAAACGTGCTTCTAGTAGCTGAAGCAATACTTCACCTGTTGCACCTTTAGAGCTCGCTGCTTTTTTGTAGTAGTTACGGAATTGCTTTTCTAGCACACCGTAAGTACGACGAACTTTTTGCTTTTCGCGAAGCTGAAGACCGTAGTCTGACAATTTGCTACGACGATTGCTACCGTGTTGGCCTGGAGGCGTATCGGCTTTACACTTTGAATCAAGTGCACGAACACCACTTTTAAGACCAAGATCTGTGCCTTCACGACGAGCAAGCTTACACTTAGGACCAATATAACGTGCCATAAATCTTCTCCTTAAACTCGACGTCTTTTAGGTGGACGGCAGCCGTTGTGCGGGATAGGTGTAACATCAGTAATTGAAGTGATGTTATAGCCTAAAGCGTTCAACGAGCGAATAGTTGATTCGCGGCCTGGACCAGGACCGTTCACACGAACGTCAAGGTTTTTCAAACCATATTCTTTAGCCGCGTTGCCAGCATGTTCAGCTGCAACCTGACCAGCGAATGGTGTACTTTTACGTGAACCACGGAAACCAGAACCACCCGCTGTAGCCCATGCTAGCGCATTACCTTGGCGGTCAGTAATCGTGATAATTGTGTTGTTAAATGACGCGTGAATATGTGCAATACCGTCTGTGACTTGACGGCTCACCTTTTTGCGACGAGAAACGTCCTTACCGCGAGCTTTTGCTTTTGCCATTCTAGTTACCTATTAATTTCTAATTGGTTTACGAGGACCCTTACGCGTACGCGCATTCGTCTTCGTACGTTGACCACGAAGAGGAAGGTTACGACGATGGCGGATACCACGGTTACAACCTAAGTCCATCAAACGCTTGATGTTCATGCTGATTTCACGACGAAGATCACCCTCAACCGTGTATTCACCAACGGCTTCACGCACTTGATCTAGCTCTTGCTCAGATAGATCGGCGATCTTGCGTTGTTCTTCAATGCCTAGACGGGCACAAATCTCTTGAGCACGAGTTTTACCAATACCAAATACATATGTAAGGGATATAACCGTGTGCTTGTTGTCTGGAATGTTTACTCCGGCAATACGTGCCATTTACTGATCTCCAAAAACGTTTAATCTATGCAAAAAAGGTGCGATATTCTAATTCAGAAAAATTAGAATATCAACCCTGACGTTGCTTGTGACGAGGGTCACTGCTGCAGATAATGCGAACAATACCGTTACGCTTAATCACTTTGCAATTACGACAGATTTTCTTTACAGATGGTTGAACTTTCATAATTTCCTACCTAACTCTAACGACCTTTGCCATTTAAATTGGCACGTTTCATCATTTTTTCGTATTGAGACGACATGATAAACGCCTGAACTTGACCCATCATATCCATGATCACAACAACTGAGATCAGAAGTGATGTGCCGCCTAAATAAAATGCGATCTGCGCATTTGCCCAGTTGTGCATGAACAGCGGAATTACACAAACCGCAACAATGTACAATGAGCCCCAAAGCGTCAGACGCGTAACTACCGCATCAATATACTCAGATGTTTTCTCACCTGGGCGAATACCCGGCAAGAACGCATTTGAGCGTTTCAAGTTGCTTGCAACTTCGCGCGAATCAAATGTCATCGCTACGTAGAAGAAACAAAACAAGAAGATCAAGCCTGCAAAGATCAATGTGTACAACATTTGACCCGGTGCTAGTAACGCTGAAAGCGTTTGTAGCCAACCTGAACCACTTGCACCTGCGAAACTGGTTAAGCTTGCAGGAACCATCAGCAAAGCTGAGGCAAAAATTGGTGGCATAACGCCAGCCATATTTACTTTAAGTGGCAGATAGTTCTGCGCACCTAACTGCTGTCGCGCTTGGTGGCGCTGAGCATAGTTAATTTTCACTCGGCGTTGTGCACGCTCCATGAACACAATGAACATTACTACTGCGATAGCCACTAGGAAAATCACAAGCAATGTTAAAGGCTGCAATGCGCCTTGTTGTGTTTGCTGGAAGGCTTGTACTACAGCGGTTGGCATACCAGCAACAATACTTGCGAAGATCAGTAGCGACATGCCGTTACCAATACCACGCTCGTTCATCTGCTCGCCTAGCCACATAATAAACATCGCACCAGCAACAAGACCGACTATACTAGGCAAGAAAAAGCCTAGGCCACTCGCAATAGTCATGCCTTCTTGTGAAGACAATGCCGATGTCAAACCAAAAGCTTGAACCGAGGCAATCGCTAAGGTGAGATAGCGGGTGTACTGTGTCAGTTTACGCTGGCCCGACTGGCCTTCTTTACGCAGTTCAGCAAGATACGGCATCGCACCTGACTGAGACAACAATTGCACAATAATGGCTGCAGTAATATACGGGATAATACCGAGAGCCATGATACTCATACGTTCCAAAGCACCACCTGAGAACATATTAAACATGCCCAAAATGGTGTCTGAATTATCTTGGAACAAGCGACGAACTTGCTCCGGATCAATACCTGGTAGAGGAATATGTGTGCCAAAGCGGTAGATCAAAAAGCCGAAGATCACGAAACGAATTCGTGACCATAATTCCGACATGCCATTTTGATTATTCGCTAGGCGATTCGCCTGTTCGCGGATCGATGCCATATTAAGCCTCTACTGAGCCTCCAGCCGCTTCAATCGCTGCTTTAGCGCCCTTAGTTGCTTTCAAGCCTTTTACTGTGTAAGCCTGATCAACGTCACCGCTCAAAACGATTTTAGCAAACTTAATATTGCGTGAAATAATGCCCGCTTTTTGCAAAGTCTCAAGCGTCACTTCATTACCATCAATTTTCTTAAGCTCAGAAAGACGGATTTCGCTGCTAGCCAATTGCTTCATAGACGTGAAACCAAACTTTGGAACACGCTTTTGAAGTGGCATTTGACCACCTTCGAAACCTGGCTTAACCGTACCACCTGAACGTGACTTAAGACCTTTGTGACCTGTACCACAAGTTTTGCCCCAGCCACTACCGATACCACGACCAACACGTTTCTTCGATGGCTTTGAACCTGGTGCAGGAGATAATTGATTTAACTGCATGATTAGTCCTCGATAATTTCAACCATGTAGCTAACTTTGTTAGCCATACCACGGTTTGACGGTGTATCTTCAACTTCGCGGATTTGGCCGATTTTCTTCAAGCCAAGACCACGTGCACAAGAGATATGGTTGTCTAAACGACCGATCAAGCTCTTGTTTAATTTCACTTTAAAAGTTTTCTTATCTGCCATGGTCATCACCATTAATTCAGAAGTTCTTCAACAGATTTGCCGCGCTTAGCTGCAACCTGCTCAGGAGTTACCATGTCACGAAGACCATTGTACGTTGCACGAACAACGTTTACTGGGTTCGTTGAGCCGTAACATTTAGCAAGAACGTTTTCAACGCCTGCTACTTCAAGTACTGCACGCATTGCACCACCGGCAATCACACCTGTACCTTCAGATGCTGGCTGCATGTAAACCTTTGACGACGCGTGAGTTGCTGTCACTGCGTGTTGCAATGTACCGTTTTTCAACTCAACAGAAATCATGTTACGACGCGCATCTTGCAAAGCTTTTTGAATCGCGGCTGGCACTTCACGTGCTTTACCACGGCCAAAGCCAACTTTACCATTGCCGTCACCAACAACAGTTAGTGCCGTAAAGCTCATGATACGACCGCCTTTTACTGTCTTAGCGACACGGTTTACCTGAATTAGTTTTTCAACGAAACCTTCGTTTGCTTCTATCTTAGCCATTACGCACCCTTAAAAGTTTAATCCGCCTTCGCGCGCAGAATCTGCTAACGCTTTAACACGACCGTGAATACGGAAGCCCGAACGATCGAATACTACCGTTTCAATACCAGCCGCTTTTGCTTTTTCAGCGATCTTTAGACCCACTGCTTTCGCTGCGTCGATATTACCGGTGTAACCATCAACCACACCTTTCTCAACTGTTGAAGCCGATGCTAGCACCTGGCCGCCACAAGGAGAGATAACCTGTGCATAAATATGCTTAGGTGTTTTGTTGACGCACAAACGGTGCTTACCCTGTGCTTTAATTTTAAAGCGTGTTTTCTTCGCTCTTCTGAGTCGAGCGCTTTTCTTTGATAGCATGTTAACCTCTGCTCAACTATTTCTTCTTAGCTTCTTTAATGCGGACATATTCGTCAGCATAACGAACACCTTTACCTTTATAAGGCTCTGGCGGACGGAAAGCGCGGATATTTGCTGCAGCTTGACCAACCGCTTGCTTATCAGCACCTTTAAGTACAATTTCCGTCTGGCTTGGCGTCTCAGCTGTCACACCTTCAGGTAGTTCATAAACTACTGGGTGAGAGAAGCCTAGCGTCAAATTAACGTTGTTACCTTGCGCTTGTGCACGGTAACCAACACCAAGAAGAGTTAGCTTACGCTCAAAGCCTTCAGATACACCGATAACCATGTTGTTCAATAGTGAACGCATAGTACCAGCCAATGCCCAAGACTTTTTCTCGTTTTGATTTTTAGGTGTAACAGACAACGTGTTATCTTCAAATGATACCGATACCTTATCGTGTACATTTAGAGACTGCTCGCCTTTACTGCCTTTAATATTTACGTCATTGCCGTTAATTGAAACGGTAACGCCGTTTGGCACTTCAATGGGTGCTTTTGCAATACGTGACATTTAGCTCACCTCTACCTTAAGAAACAAGACAAAGCACTTCACCACCAAGGTTCTGCTTTCTTGCTTGTTTGTCGGTCATAACACCTTTATCAGTTGAAACGATCAAAATACCTAGACCGTTTTTCACTGGCTTCAATTCGTCTACTGACTTATAGATACGCAAACCTGATTTACTGACGCGTTTGATCTCATCAATAACTGGCTTACCTTGGTAATACTTCAACTTAACTGTCAATGTAGGCTTAACTTCGCTGTCTACACTGTAGTCTGTGATATAACCTTCTTCTTTTAGCACTTTTGCAATCGAACACTTGAACTTTGATGATGGCATATCAACTGATTCCATCTTCGCCATTTGACCGTTACGAATGCGAGTTAGCATATCCGCAATAGTATCTTGCATACTCATAGCTTAACTCCTTACCAACTTGACTTCTTAAGGCCTGGTACATCACCACGCATACCTGCTTCGCGCAGCTTAATACGTGAAAGACCAAACTTACGATAATAACCATGCGGACGACCTGTTAGGCCACAACGGTTACGTAGACGGATCGGAGATGCGTCACGTGGAAGCTGTTGTAGCTTAATTTGTGCCTGCCAACGCTCTTCGTCTGACGACTTAGGATCGTTGATAATTGCTTTATAAGCCGCACGCTTAGCAGCGTATTTCTCAACTGTTTTGATGCGCTTCTTTTCGCGCTCTTTCATTGAAACCTTTGCCATAACAATACCCTGCCTTAGCCCTTGATTGGGAAGTTAAATGCTTTCAACAACGCGCGAGCTTCTTCATCAGTTTTCGCTGTTGTTGTGATTGTAATATCCAAACCACGCAATTTGTCGATCTTGTCATAATCGATTTCTGGGAAAACGATTTGCTCTTTAAGACCCATGCTGTAGTTACCCTGACCATCAAATGATTTCGGGTTAAGACCACGGAAGTCGCGGATACGAGGAATCGAGATAGAAACTAAACGCTCGAAAAACTCATACATACGCTCGTTGCGTAGAGTCACTTTACAACCAATCGGCCAACCTTCACGGATCTTAAAGCCAGCAACTGATTTGCGTGCTTTAGTTACCACTGGTTTTTGACCTGCGATCATTGTCATGTCTTTAACAGCACCTTCAATTGCTTTTTTGTCCTGAGCTGCTTCACCCACACCCATGTTAAGTGTGATCTTAGTGATGCGTGGAACTTGCATAACGCTGTCGTAGTTAAATTCCTTCATTAGGTGAGGAACAATCGTTTCACGATAATGTGCTTTCAAATCACTCATTACTCTACTCCACCTAATTAAATCGTTTGACCGTTTGATTTGAAGAAGCGAACTTTCTTGCCATCTTCAAAACGGATACCGACGCGATCTGCCTTTTCTGTGTCGCTATTAAAAATAGCTACATTAGACACATGCAACGGCGCTTCTTTTTCGATGATTCCGCCCTGGCGGTTAAGGTTTGGGTTTGGCTTCTGGTGTTTTTTCACCAAGTTAACGCCAGACACAATCACACGGTCATCCTTCAGCACCTCACGGACTTGTCCGCGAGCGCCTTTGTTTTTTCCAGCAATTACGATGACTTCATCGTTTTGTTGAATCTTTTTCATAGCAATCTCTTAAAGCACCTCTGGCGCTAGAGAAATAATTTTCATAAATTTCTCTGAACGCAATTCACGGGTAACAGGACCAAAGATACGAGTACCAATCGGCGCCTGGTTGTTATTCAAAATAACAGCCGCATTATCATCAAAACGGATCAATGAACCATCTGTGCGACGAACGCCTGAACGCGTACGTACAACAACAGCTGTCATCACATCACCCTTTTTTACACGGCCACGTGGGTTAGCTTCTTTTACAGCCACCTTAATAATGTCGCCAATGCGAGCATAACGACGCTTAGATCCGCCCAGCACTTTAATACACTGAACTTTGCGTGCGCCGCTGTTATCAGCAACTTGCAAAATACTTTCGGTTTGAATCATCTTCTAACTCTCCAAATCACCGATTAAATGGCTGCGCGTTCAACAATCTCAACTAGACGCCAAGATTTGTTTTTCGAAATTGGTGCGCACTCTTGAATATCAACAATATCACCAATACCACAGCTGTTATTTTCATCATGCGCTTGCAACTTAGTTGAGCGCTTCATGAACTTACCGTATTTAGGGTGCTTAACGCGACGCTCAATAACAACAGTGATTGATTTGTCCATCTTGTTGCTAGCTACTTTGCCACGCAATGTACGAGTATTCGTTTCGCTCATACTATTCACCTTTCTCATTCAATAGCGTTTTGATTTGAGCAATCGCTCGACGATTTTCTTTCACCAGATGCGTTTTCTCCAGTTGACCCGAAGCAAGACTCATACGCAGGGCAAAACGCTCTTGCGCTAGCTCGTTCAACTGAGCTTTAAGCTCTTCTACGCTTTTCTCTCTTAGTTCTGCTACGTTCATTTACATCACCTGACGTTCAACAACTTTTGTCTGAACTGGAAGCTTAGCAGCGGCAAGGTTAAACGCTTCTGTCGCCAACTCTTTGCTTACACCTTCCATTTCATACAATACTTTACCTGGCTTGATTTCTGCTACCCAGTAATCAACGGCACCTTTACCTTTACCCATACGAACCTCAAGAGGCTTAGAGGTAATTGGCTTGTCCGGGAATACACGGATCCAAATCTTACCACCACGTTTGATGTGACGAGTCATTGCACGACGCGCCGCTTCGATCTGACGTGCCGTAATACGACCACGTGATACCGACATCAAACCATAAGAACCAAAAGAAACCTTGTTACCTACATGCGAAAGGCCACGGTTTCTGCCCTTAAACTGTTTTCTAAATTTAGTACGCTTTGGCTGTAACATCTTGATTAACCCTCTTTACGGCTCTTACGCTTCTTCGCAGGCTTATCAGCGACTTCTTGCTGTGGCTCTTGAGCACCAGGAATCACTTCACCTTTGTAGATCCAAACTTTAACACCGATCGTACCGTAAAGTGTTTCAGCACGTGCTGTTGAGTAATCGATATCAGCACGGAATGTGTGTAGAGAAACACGGCCTTCACGATACCACTCAGAACGAGCAATCTCTGCACCACCTAGACGGCCAGAAACCTGCACTTTAATACCTTCAGCACCTGCTTTCATTGCGTTTTGAACAGCGCGCTTCATCGCACGACGGAACATAACACGACGCTCTAGCTGCTGAGCAATGTTTTCAGCGACCAATTTCGCATCAAGATCAGGCTTCTTAATTTCCTGAATATTGATTTGAACAGGCACACTCATTTTTTGAGAGACTTCTTTACGAAGCTTCTCGATATCTTCGCCTTTCTTACCAATTACGATACCTGGACGAGCCGTGTGAATCGTAATTTTAGCGTTTTCTGCTGGGCGCTCGATAACGATGCGGCTAACAGATGCACGCTTTAGTTTTTCTTGTAAGAACTCACGAACTTCCAAATCGTTAAGTAGCAATTCGCTATATTCTTTAGGGCTTGCATACCAAACTGAGTTGTGAGACTTAGTAATACCAAGACGTATACCGGTCGGATGAACTTTCTGACCCATGATCTTACTCCTCTACTTCCGACACTTTAACTGTGATATGACAACCGCGCTTTAAAATACGGTCAGCACGACCTTTAGCACGCGGGCGAATACGCTTATACGTCATCGCTTCATCCACATAAATCGTTGATACTTTCAATGAATCAGCATCAAGACCATCATTGTTTTCAGCGTTAGCAACTGCTGAGTTCAATGTTTTCTTGATCATACCTGCCGCTTTCTTTGTGCTGAAAGTCAGCAAGTTGTTTGCTTCTGCAACTGATTTACCGCGAATCAAGTCAGCGACCAAGCGAGCCTTTTGCGCTGAAATTCGCGCATTGCGCAAATGCGCTGCTACTTCTTTAACTTCAACCGTCATTGTATTCACCTTAACGTTTCGCTTTCTTATCCGCTGCGTGACCTTTATAAGTACGCGTCAATGCGAATTCACCGAGCTTGTGACCTACCATGTTGTCTGTAACAAATACAGGAACATGTTGACGGCCGTTGTGTACCGCAATCGTAAGACCAACCATATCTGGCATAATCATTGAACGACGCGACCATGTTTTAATTGGCTTCTTACCACCAGATTCCAATGCTTCTTCAACTTTCTGAAGCAAATGCAAATCGATGAATGGGCCTTTTTTTAATGAACGTGGCATACCAAAATCCTCTACTTACGACGGTCACGTACGATGTACTTATCCGTACGCTTATTCTTACGCGTTTTATAACCTTTGGTCGGAACACCCCAAGGTGTAACTGGGTTACGACCACCAGAGGTACGACCTTCACCACCACCATGCGGGTGATCTACTGGGTTCATCGCAACACCGCGAACCGTAGGACGAATACCTTTCCAACGTGTAGCACCCGCTTTACCCAACACCTGCAATGAGTGCTCTGGGTTAGATACTTGACCAATCGTCGCAAAACAATCTGCTGGGAACTTACGCATTTCACCAGAACGAAGCTTCAACGTAACAAAACGTCCTTCTTTCGCTAGAACCTGAGCCGAAGCACCTGCTGAACGAATGATTTGACCGCCTTTACCCGGCTTAAGCTCAATATTGTGAACTTGCTGACCTAGTGGAATACTACGCAAAGGCAAAGCATTACCTGGCTTGATCGGAGAGCGCGTGCCTGCCATTACAGGATCACCAGCTTTAAGACCACGTGGCGCGATAATATAACGCCATTCACCATCCGCATACTTCAATAGTGCAATGTTTGCACTGCGGTTAGGATCGTATTCAAGACGCTCAACGGTTGCTGGGATATCAAGCTTGTTACGCTTGAAATCAATAATACGGTAACGCTGCTTGTGACCACCACCTTTGTGACGAGTCGTGATGCGACCGTAGTGGTTACGACCACCTGTTTTGCTCTTGCTTGTCGTTAACGCTTCAAATGGACCGCCTTTATGCAGCTCATCGTTAACCACTTTAACCATAAAGCGACGACCAGCTGATGTCGGTTTAATCTTTTGTACTGCCATCTTTATCGCCCCTATTACTCAGCGTCAGCGAAGTCGATTGACTCGCCTTGCTTCAATGTCACGTATGCTTTTTTGAAGTCTTTACGCTTACCTTCGAAACGACCGAAACGCTTAGATTTGCCTTTAACCACTACCGTGTTAACTGCGTCAACCTTAACTTCAAAAATGGCTTCTACCGCTTTAGCAATCTCGAACTTGTTCGCATTGATTGCCACTTTAAATACATACTGTTGACGCTCATTACCCATACCCATAGCGGCCTTTTCAGACACGTGAGGGGCTTTAATTACGTCATAAATACGCTCTAGGTTCATGCCAAATCCTCCTCTAGATTGCGAAGTGCATCGACAGTCACCAACACGTTGTCATGTGCTAGCAAGCACACTGGATCAACGGCTTTAACATCACGAACTTCAACGTGTGGAATATTGCGAGATGCTAGATACAAGTTCTCGTCCACTTCGTTAGTGATGATAAGTACATTTTTAAGCTCAAGCTCATTTAGCTTTTGAACCAATGTTTTCGTCTTAGGCGCATCTACAGAAAACTCGCTAACTACTTTTAGCGTGTCTTGACGAAGCAACTCAGACAAAATGCACTGAAGCGCACCGCGATACATCTTGCGGTTTACTTTCTGAGCGAAGTCACGATTTGCCGCAGCAAATGTTACACCACCAGAGCGCCAAATCGGGCTACGAATAGTACCCGCACGTGCACGACCTGTACCTTTTTGACGCCATGGCTTCTTACCACCACCACTCACAGCTGAGCGATTTTTCTGCGCCTTAGTACCTTGGCGACCACCCGCCAAGTATGCTGTCACAACTTGGTGAACTAACGACTCATTGAACTCTCTTGCGAAAGCCACTTCTGAAACCGTTAAAGACTCACCAGAGATAGTATTTACATTCATTGTTCAGAACTCCTCGGCTTACTTACGCCTTCACTGCTGGGCGAACGATAACGTCACCACCTGCAGCACCAGGAACGGAACCTTTCACTAAAAGAAGACCGCGCTCTGCGTCTACTTTAACTAGCTTCAAGCTTTGAACCGTACGCTTTTTATTACCCATCTGACCCGCCATTTTCTTACCTTTGAAAACGCGACCAGGTGTTTGACACTGACCGATAGAACCCGGCGCACGATGCGACAACGAGTTACCGTGAGTAGCGTCTTGCATACTAAAGTTCCAACGCTTAACCGTACCTGCAAAACCTTTACCTTTCGATACGCCTTGCACGTCAACCTTTACAACTTCTGAGAAAGCGTTGATATCAAGATCTGCGCCCAACTCCAAACCTTCAAGCTCATTTGCTTCAAGACGGAATTCCCAAACGCCACGACCTGCTTCAACACCTGCTTTTGCAAAGTGACCCGCTTGCGCCTTTGTCACACGACTTGCTTTCTTCTCGCCTGTCGTAATTTGCACAGCGCTGTAACCGTCAACTTCTTCAGTTTTCAACTGCGTGATGCGGTTTGACGTTACTTCGATAACTGTCACTGGTGTAGAAACACCTGACTCATCGAATACACGCGTCATACCGGCTTTGCGACCAACTAAACCTAATGTCATTTCGTCACCCCAACCATTAACCTAAGCTAATCTGAACGTCGACACCTGCCGCCAAATCAAGCTTCATCAGTGCATCCACTGTTTTCTCTGTCGGCTCAACGATGTCAACTAGACGCTTATGTGTACGCACTTCATATTGATCACGCGCGTCTTTATTAACGTGCGGAGAAATCAATACCGTAAACTTCTCAATTCGCGTCGGCAAAGGAATAGGCCCAGAGATTTGTGCACCTGTGCGTTTTGCCGTATTAACAATCTCTGCTGTCGACTGATCGATCAACTTGTGATCGAACGACTTAAGTCTGATACGAATTCTTTGGTTTGCCATAGCAAACTGCTCCAACCAAAAATAAAAAAATCCCACATCCGAAATCTATCATTTCGAACATGAACCCGAACTCTGTGCAAGAACGATGCCTTGCTTAATCAAGCTGCTCATTGCAGCTGGGATGCGAACTTTATCAGCAGCAATACATGATTGCAAGCCTTTTTACGCTTAAGTCTTTATTTTTATTCAATATTGATGCCATTGTCGCAACTTATTGCATTACGCCTCATGCTCAACCCGTGATCATGAAACCTCATCAAGGAACAGGCGTTTAAATTGCTCTTGTGTCATCTCTCTTAATAGCCGCTGATTATTTTCAATCACCTGCTCTATCACGCCTTCATTACCTACTACTCTTGTAATCGATGATTCACGCAGTATATGCAAAATAGGATAAGGTGATCGGTTCGTATAATTTGTGACATCATCCGCAGCGACATCTGCAAATTGGTAGTCCGGATGAAAACTGGCAATCTGAAATACCCCCTCCCATCCTCCTTGTACGAGCAGCCGCTCTGCACGATCTAAAAACTGGTTATAATCGTAAAAATCAGATAATGCGCTGGGGATAATCAATAGCAGTGTTTCGCAAACCGATTCGGATATTGTGTCAAGCTCAGTCAAGTGCTGATGCAAGCTCTCTAAGACATCCTCTTCCTTTGATGACAGACAAACGGCAAACTCAACTCGCCCTGACTTATATGGCGCTCTTGCAAAAGGGCAAAAGTTCAAACCCAGCACTACGCGCTCAAGCCAGGCTTGCGTGCGCTCTATCACTATTTCCTGCGTTGCCACCCAAGACCTCTTTTACTCTTCTATTACTCGCTTCACTCTGGCGGACACCTGAGTTAATAGCTCATAATTAATGGTTGATAAATCAGCTGCCATTAGCTCAACTGGGTAATACTCATCCCACAAAGTAACAATCTGGCCTTTCGTGCACACCCCAGCCTTCGTAACATCAATGGCCATTAAATCCATCGATACTCGCCCGATAATCGGACAGAGCACACCATCAACCCACACTTTTGTTGCACCACCTGCATGACGCAAGAGCCCATCACCATAGCCCATTGCCACAATAGCGATTTGAGTCGGCTGTTTAGCCACAAAGGTCTGGCCATAACCGACGCCTTCGCCTGCCGCAATCGAATAGACAGAAACGATCGGCGCTTCAAGCTTCATTACGGGTTTTAAATCAAGCGAGCGCGCAGATTTGCTCGCAAACGGACTACCTCCATAAAGCATAATGCCGGGGCGCACCCAGTCACCCATCTGCCCCTGCTCAGCGCGCAACAGCGTCGCCGAGTTCGCCACACTGGTCGAATGCTCAGAATGACGACGAGCAATCTGCCAAAACCTTTCCATTTGCTGCTGATACATGGGTTTTTCAGCGCTGATTTGGTCTGCACACGCATGATGAGTGCACAAAATAACCGACTTAACCGCTTGATGATTGTTCACACAGCTGACCGCGTGATCAATATCAGAGACGCTCAAGCCCAAACGGTTCATTCCCGTATTGATTTTCAACCACACTGTCAACTGGCCAGAAACCTGATCCAGCCAAGACAACTGCTCAAGATCATGGATCACCACATGCGCACGATGATCAGCCGACCACTGCATTTGCTCAGGTGTTAGCAAACCAGAAAAGATCACAATGGGGAGCTTTATACCCGCTGCGCGAAGCTTCTTTGCCTCATCCCATCGCGCCACACCCAATGCATCACAACCCAGACTCTCAAGCGCCTCTGCAATGGCCACCATCCCGTGGCCATAGGCGTTTGCCTTAACCATCGGCAGTAATTTAGCGTTCGGCGCCAAGGCTCGAATTCTTTGAACATTATGCGCCAGCGCTGAAAGCGAAATGCGAGCTAGCGGAGCAGCAAAGGTCATTTAATGATCGTAGTCATCGTAACGATCTTCGCGCTCTTCGAAGCGCGTACAAGCGCCATTAAAGTGAAGATTGATCGTGCCTGTTGGGCCATTACGGTGTTTACCAATAATAATCTCAGCCGCATCGGGATCCGGCGTTTCAGGGTTATACACGCGATCGCGGTAAATAAACATAATCAAGTCGGCATCCTGCTCGATCGCCCCCGATTCACGAAGGTCAGACATTACTGGTCGTCGATTCGCCCTTTGTTCAAGCGAACGGTTAAGCTGTGACAATGCAATAATTGGCACACGCATCTCTTTTGCTAGCGATTTGATCATGCGCGAAATCTCAGATACCTCTAGGTGGCGATCATTTCCAAAACCACCGATCGACATCAACTGCAAATAGTCGATCACGATCAAGCCCAGCTCACCATTATGGTTTTTAGCCACACGACGCACACGCGAGCGAATTTCATAAGGTGACAATGCACCCTGGTCATCAATATATAAAGGTTTGCTGCCTAATTGCTTAACTGCCCACTGCAAACGGTTCCAGCCGTCATCAGCAATATCGCCGCGCGCCAAATTCGACAGGTTGATATTCGATAAGGAAGAAAGCAAACGCATCGTCACTTCCTCCTGAGGCATTTCGAGTGAGAAAAACACGACGGGCTTATCGGTTTTCATGATAGCGTGTTCAACAAAGTTCATCGCCAACGACGTCTTACCCATTGACGGACGAGCCGCCAAAATAATCATATTGCCCGGCTGAAAGCCGCTAGTGACTTTATCAAGGCGCTTAAAACCCGAGGTCGTACCAATGATGGCGTTAGGGTTATCCTTATAGAAGTTGCTGCGCTCATTGAGCAAGTTGATCGTTTGGCGCATGATGCCGCCGATCTCTTTAGGCCCTTCGCCATTGCTATGTGAATCAGCAATTTTAAGAATTTTCTCTTGGGCTTTATCCAGTAAGTCTTTAACCGCCAAGCCCTTCGGATTATGAGCCGCGGTAATAATTTCATGACTGGCACCAATCAGCTGTCTTAACACTGCATATTCGCGCACGATCTGCGCATAAGACAAAATATTAGCCGAGCTTGGCGTATTAACCACAATATCTGCAAGATAGTGCGTGCCACCCACCTCATCTAAGACGCCGAGCTGCTGTAGCGCCTCGGTTATCGTTAATTCATCAAGCGGCTTATTATCTCGATGGAGCTGCTCCATCGCCGTAAAAATATGCTTATTTGACTGGTGATAGAAATCTGCGCTATTAACAATATCAAACACATCATCAGCCACCGCGTTATTGAGCAATAAACCGCCCAATACACTACTTTCCGCCTCTAGTGAGTAACGCGGCTCACGCGATGATTGCGCATCTCGCGACATCGCATCAACCCCTTCGTTTGATAAAATCCGCAAATCCATAAAGTTTCACCCATAAAAAAAGCACTGCCGAAGCAGTGCTTTTATCATACCGCAAAAGCGATAAAATGACAGTCGACTTACGCCTCAGGAACGATGTTCACTGTGATCTGAGCCGCCACTTCGCTGTGTAATTGCAAGTCGATTTCGAACTCGCCTGTGTTGCGTAGTGGGCCTTCAGGCATAAGCACTTCACTCTTCTCAACTTCAACAGCCAATTGTGCTGTTGCAGCTTCAGCGATCTCACGTGTGCCGATAGAACCGAATAGCTTACCTTCATCACCCGCGTTCGCTTCGATCTGAATGCTCTGACCGTTAAGCTTGTCTGCGCGCTCTTGAGCTGCTGCAACATCCGCTGCATGCTGTGCTTCAAGTTCTGCACGACGCTTTTCAACTTCAGCCAAGTTAGCTTCTGTTGCCATCATTGCTTTGCCTTGCGGAAGCAAGTAGTTACGACCAAAGCCAGCTTTAACTGTTACTACGTCACCGATACCGCCAAGATTAGCAATGGTTTCTAATAAAATAATTTTCATTTCTTACCTCTGCTTACTTCTGGTACTGCTGGTGATCCGTGTAAGGCAATAATGCAATGTAGCGCGCGCGCTTGATTGCTGTTGCCAACTCACGTTGATGCTTTGCACTTGTGCCAGTAATACGGCTAGGTACGATTTTACCTGACTCGCTTACGTAGCCTTGTAAAAGCTCTAGATCTTTATAATCGATAAATTCTGCACCGCTGCCTTTAAGACGGTTTGCGTTACGACGTTGAAAACGTGCCATGAGTATGCCTCCTAATTATTCCGCATCCGCTGCTTTTGCAGCTTCTGCTTGAGATTCACCTGCGTCAGAAGCTTCGATTACACGACCCTTCTCGCTGTTTTTTACCATTTTTGATGCCTCGGCAATGGCTTCGTCACGACGGACAACCATATTACGCAAAATCGCATCGTTGAAACGGAACGTGCCAAGTAGATCATCCAATGTCTCTTGAGTACATTCGATGTTCATTAGTACGTAGTGTGCTTTGTGAATCTTGTTGATTTGATAAGCGAGTTGACGACGACCCCAGTCTTCAAGACGGTGAACGTTACCACCCTGCTCACGGATAGTAGCGGCATAGCGCTCAATCATAGATGGCACTTGCTCAGACTGATCTGGATGAACCAGAAATACAATTTCATAATGACGCATAAACGCTCCTTATGGTTATTCAAGCCTCCCATCGACAAAACGCGGTGAGGCAAGGAGTTAAAAGGAGCGCAATTTTAGACAAAAAAGCACGAAATAACAAGCACATTGCGCACTTTATTCGCCACTTCGTTTGGCCTCAAATAAAAAGATGGCTGCCGCCATAGCCACATTTAAGCTGTCGACCACACCGTGCATTGGCAAATAGACAAGGTGGTCACAGGTTTTGCGAGTTAGCTGACGGATCCCCTTACCTTCAGAACCTAGAACTATGGCCGCAGGTGGACGAATATTTGCCTTCACTAAAGGCTGGGCCGTTTCATCAATCGCCGTGCCATACACCCAAACGCCAGCTTCTTTAATTTGCTCTAATGCGCGCACCAAGTTCGTTACCTGAAACACCGGAACACTATCAGCGGCTCCGCTGGCGATTTTAATCGCCGCAGGAGTTAATGGCGCTGATTTATGCTTTGCCATAACGATGCCATCTGCACCCAAGGCATCACAGCTACGCAAACAGCTGCCTAAGTTTTGTGGGTCGGTCACGCCATCTAAAACCAGCAATAACGTATCAGCGCCTTTTTGCTCCACCAATTGGATCAGATCTGTCTCATCCAAAATGGGCGCGGGCTTCACTTGCGCGATCACACCCTGATGTGCGCCCGGTGCGTCTAACCATTTATCCAATTGCTGAGGACGAACTCGCTGCACAGCAATACCAAACTCCTGCGCCAGCTTAAGTAGCACCTCATGGCGAGGATTATCGGTCGGCGTAACATGCAAGGCCAATACGCGCTCCGGAGCAGATTTAAGCACTGACTCCACCGCATGTATGCCATAAATCGCCTGAGCCTTTGCCATAACTTAGCGCCTCTTTTTGCTGCGGCTGTTTCGACTTTTTTTGCTGCCCGTTCGTGAACCTGATTTAGCACCCGGCTTAGTACCCGATTGCTTGCCAGCATTACGATTATCGCTGCGCGTTGCCTCTCCAGATTTCAACTGATCACGTTTGCTGTTCTTACGTTTAGAACGTGTTTTGCTGCTGGTATCTTTTGGCGCATCCGAACCCACGAGCTCAAGATCAATCTTGCGATCATCCAAAGACACACCAGCAACCATCACTTGTACTGACTGGCCAATACCATAAGCCGTCTTGCTTCGCTCACCTTCCAGCGTCTGCTGCACAGGATCAAAATGGTAATAGTCCGACTTTAATGAAGAGATATGCACAAGGCCTTCGATATAAATCCCTTCCAGCTCAATAAATAAGCCAAAGCCTGTTACTGAAGTCACCACGCCCGTAAACTCTTCACCCAGGTGCTGTTGCATAAACTGACACTTAAGCTTATCCATCACCTCTCGCGTCGCCTCATCGGCGCGGCGTTCAGCCATTGAACAATGCTCACCCACTTGCAGCAGGGCACCTGTGTCTTGGATAATCCAATCAGCCGCCTCAAGTGGCTTCTGTTCTACAACTTGCGTGTTCTTTTCAGCTAAATTCGCATGAATGGCATAACGAATGGCTCGGTGATTGAGCAAGTCCGGATAGCGTCGAATAGGCGAAGTAAAATGCGTATAACTGGTATAATTCAAACCAAAATGGCCTTCGAGTTTCGGCTGATACACCGCCTGAGACATCGAGCGCAAGAGGCGAATTTGAATCACATCAGCATCTGGGCGGTCTTTGACCTGCTCCAAAATCGCCTGATAATCGGCTGGCGTCACTTTGCCTTTGCCGTTCAAGCTATGCAGACTTAGCCCCAGTGTTTGCAAGTAACTGCCTAATTGCTCCAGCTTCTCTTCTGTTGGCCCCGCATGGTTTCGATAGAGCCCAGGAAG
>JBPEWS010000189.1:0-1684 GCA_052032465.1 Pseudomonadales bacterium | reverse complement strand
TTGGTGTATGACAAAACCAAACAGCAAGCACTCATTCCGATTTTGATTGAGATTGAGCCCGAACGTGTTACTTATATCAATGGCGACCAAGATAGCGAGTTTAATATCATCGAGCAGCTGGTTAGCCAAGGTCTTGTCGCCAAAATTGAAACGGGCAATTTCCTTACGGGCAGTAAATTCATTTCCCTCGGCATGGGTAAAAACCCAACAGTGGGGCTTACAGAAGATCAATACAGCCGCCATCTTGTTATGCCAACGCAATCAGGTAGCCTGAATGAACTGACAGCGAATATCAACGGCCTGCTTGAAAAGGTCAACCAATTACCGCTTGAGCGCTTTATGGAGCTGACCAATGAAACCGTGGAGAATCTACGCGGCATTACGGGCACGGAAGGTATGCAGGAGATCGGCAATAGCCTGAATGCTAGCCTTCAAGAGCTAAAAGACACCTTAGCGACCATTACTTCAGTTGGCCAAAAAGCCGATACCGTTTTAGGTGAGCTCGCCGATAATATGGAAGGCGCCACCAAAGATTTGAACACGGTGATCAAAGGCATGGGCCCAGATTCACCGATGTACTATCAAATGACCGAAATGCTGGAGCAATTAAAAGAAAGCGGTAAGGCGATTGAGAAACTAACCGATCACCTTCGTGAACAACCCGACTCACTGATTTTTGGTAATGACTATGACTAAGTACACGTTTATCGCACTGATGATGCTCGGGCTTTGGGGCTGCTCCCTTCACGACAGCCAGCACTTATTAGTGCCTTCATTTGAAGCATCGCAACAAGGTGAAGCCTATTACCAGTCCAGCTCATCGGCTGAGCAAATCACTTTGCGTCGAGTGGCGATCCCACCCTATTTAGATCGTCAATTCTTGATTGCACTGGACAGCGAACAACAGATCGAGATTCTGCACTCGCATCAGTGGATTGAGCCTCTGGAAAAGAATTTACGTCGCATTCTAACGCAAGATTTAAATCACCAATTTCAACAGCCTCGAGTGGTTTCAACCCCCAATAGCGACACCATTGGCGGGGTGATTATTGATCTAGAAATTCAAGAATGGATTGTTAAAGAATCCAGCGCCCAACTGGTCATGACCGCCGTATGGCGAGTACAAGGTCTGGCGGAGCAAACCCAGCGCCATGAGCTTAAGCGCCTATTCCCTGTGCAATATGACGCGCCTGAAACCTGGCCAACCGCTTATCAAAAAGCGAGCCAAGAGCTCAGCAAAGCCATATTCAGCTCTATTCAGTGATCGCTTAAAAAGCCAATCACAAACGATTAAAAGCGCCTTCTCAAAGGCTCTTTGAGCGCCGCTAATTGAATACTGCGTGGGTTTTCCACCTGCGAAATCTACCACCTGTGAGAAGACTGACTATTTACTTGCGCTGCTGGGCTCTTTCGGCGCGCTGACGTCTAGCCTCTTTTGGGTCAATAGTCAGTGGTCGATACAACTCGACTCGATCATAAGGCTCAAGAACGTAGCTTTTCGGATCATCAATCATTTCTGCAAAAACACCCACTTCTAGCGCCTGCAAATCCTCATCTGGAAAGCGCTGTTGAATCCCTGATAACTGAATAGCCTGCTCTGCGGTCGTTCCCTTGGCGACTTGTAGTTCGATAACATATTGCTTGTAGGGCTGCGCATAAGCTACCTCAACGGTCATCATTGAGG
>JBPEWS010000188.1:0-1839 GCA_052032465.1 Pseudomonadales bacterium | reverse complement strand
CCCGCATCGTCGCCACCAATGATATAAGGCACTGGCGCTTGCTGAGCATATGCGAGAATTGAAAAAACTGTCCCTAGTAAAAATACGCTAATTTTTTTCATCATTCCCTTATCCTATCATTTTTTTAGAGCAACACCATGTTGTTCCTATGTATCACCGCTCGCTCGGTGAGATCGTCTAAAGCGCTAGCGGCCTGTTTAAGCGATAGCCCTTTTATTAAGTCCACTTCATCGGCGGGATAATTCACTTGCCCGAGCGCAATAATTTTCCCCTGAGCATCCTTACAGGCGACGACATCACTTTTTTGAAAGCTGCCTTCAACCCCTTGAATACCGATCGGCAATAAGCTTTTGCCCTTATGAGTTAGCGCTAAAACAGCGCCATCATCCAAAACAATAGCGCCCTGCGTGTTTTGATGAGTCATGAGCCATTGTTTTTTTGCAGCCAGCGGCGTGATATCCGCCGTCAGCAAGGTGCCTATTGCTTCACCCGCAAATAGCCGTGTTAACACCTCTGGCTCCATACCGCTCACAATACTGGTATTACAGCCCGACTTTTCAGCCCACTGAGCAGCCAAAACTTTTGTTGTCATACCACCGCGGCCTAAACCACTGACACTATCGCCAGCCATGGCTAATAACTGCTCATCACTGGCCTTAGCCTCCGTGATTAACTGGGCATCAGGGTTTGACCTTGGATCCGCAGAATAGAGTCCATCTTGATCAGTCAGAATCACTAAACGATCAGCCTGAACAAGGTTAGCCACCATCGCGCCTAATGTGTCATTATCACCAAAGCGTATCTCATCGGTCACCACCGTATCATTTTCATTGATGATCGGTAGTACGCCTAAATCCAGCAAGGCATCTAAGGTGTTTTTTGCATTGAGATAACGCTGTCTTGAGCGCAAATCTTGGTTGGTTAGTAGCACTTGGGCCGACTGAATAGCATGCTCTTGTAGCGCTGCCTGCCAAGCTGATACCAACCCCATTTGACCAACGGCAGATGCCGCTTGTAGCTGAACAAGGTCATTGGGTCGCTTATCCCAGCCTAGGCGAATCACACCTTCAGCCACAGCGCCACTAGACACCAAAGCAACTTCAACACCTTGCAAACGCAACTGATGGATTTGCGCCACCCACTGTGCGATTGCTGTATGGTTCAGCCCCTTGCCGTTATTAGTGAGCAAAGAGCTGCCTATTTTAACTACCCAGCGCTTAGCCATGCCTAACGCTCATACACAATTTCAACATCATGGTCATCGTCGTCATCCTGCGCCTCTTTTCTCGCCTGACGCTCCTCACGTTTGCGCTCTGTAATATCACGAATACGCTCACGCGCTTCTTCTGCCAGCTGCTGACGAATCGCTGCTTCTTGCTCAGCAAGCTCAGGGTTTGACTGCTCATCTTCCTTCCATACCTCAAGTGCATTCATCACCGCTTGCTTAAGCTCATCTAGGCCTTTTTGCGCAATACTTGAAATAATAAAGTAACGACCTGTCCAGCCCACTTCTTCACAAATAGACTCAGCCAGTGCTTTAGCGTCTTCTTCACCAATAAGGTCAGCTTTGGTAAACACCAACCAACGCTCACGCTCAGCCAGTGTTGGGCTAAACTGCCTCACTTCATCTACCAAGGTCTCGATCACCTCAGCATGGCTTTCTTCGTGATAGGGCGCAAGATCAACCAAATGCAAGATCAAACGGGTACGCGTTAAGTGCTTCAAAAAGCGAAAACCAAGCCCATGTCCCTCAGAGGCACCAGCAATTAAACCCGGAATATCGGCAATCACAAAGCTGCGCATCGCATCAACGCGAACAACGCCTAATTGAGGAATCAA
>JBPEWS010000187.1:0-10110 GCA_052032465.1 Pseudomonadales bacterium | reverse complement strand
GGCGGCGGATGATCTGGCGAGCGCGCTCTTCTTCTTGAATCAGGTCAAGTGCTCGGATATTCGATTCAATGGTGCGCAGCTGCTTTGGCGCATCCAGCATGAAATTTGGCATCTCAGAAATAGCATTAAGCATAATCGGCGTTTGCTTTTTCAGCTTTTGGTAGGTGGCTTTAAAGCCGAGTTTTTTATTGAGCCACTCGCGAACAATAGGCGTAGCAATTGGCCAAACATCTAAATTTGGGTAGATTTGTCGACCTAAGCCTTCAATATGAATCAGGGTTTTGAGCAGTAGCATAAACTCGATAGGCATTTTAATTCGGTGCTCGCGTACCACCTGTAAAAGCCCCATGATCGACTCAGCAAACCCCATGCTGGCCATATTGCCCTGTGCAATCGGCTGCAGGATTTCTTCGGTGGTTTTTGTGATCTGAGGAATATCCGCATGCGGAGGAAGCCAGCCAGCGCGGGCAATAATCTGAATCAGCTGGGCGTATTCTTCTTGCACTAGGCTGATGATCATTTTGCCGAGCAGGATTTGGTCTTGCTCTGTCAGGCTGCCAATAATCGCGCAGTCAATGGTCATGTACTGAGGTTTTTCAGGACGGTCTGGATTCACGAAGATATTGCCGGGGTGCATATCGGCATGGAAATAGTTGTGTTCAAACACCTGCGTGAAGAAGATCTCTACCCCTGAGCGCGCTAATTTAGGTAGGTCAATGCCCGCAGCATCTAACTCATCAAGGTTGTTTACCGGGATACCATTGATGCGCTCTTCTACGAGTAATTGCTTGCTGCATAGGTCCATATACACTTCAGGGATATACACATCGTCAATATCTCTGAAGTTATAGCGCATGCGCTCTGTTTTTTTTGCTTCTTGAAGAAGGTCGAGTTCATCAAGCAAAATTTGCTCATAATCTTGAATGACTCGGTCAATCTGGAATAACTCCGCATCCTTCCACACTCGGTTAATGAGATGCGAGAAGCGTTTCAGCAAAATCATGTCCTTGCGGATGATTTGCTCCACATTAGGTCGTAGTAGCTTCAGGATCACAGGTTTTTCAATCTCGCCATTAGCACCGTTGATATATGTCGCCTCGTAAACCTGCGCAATAGAGCCGGCCGCAAGAGGTTCTTTAGCGACGTTGGTAATATGCACATGAGCACGCTTATTCATCGCGTTTTGTAAAAGGCGCTGCGCAACCTTGGTATCAAATGGCTTAACCTGATCTTGCAGCTTTTGTAGCTCTTTGAGCAATTCATCGGGAAACAGGTCAGCACGGGTTGCCAGTAACTGTCCCATTTTGATGTAAAAAGGCCCAAGCTGCTCTAGGGCAAGCTGAAGGCGGGCGTTTTTGGGCGCTTTGCATGGCAGCCAGCGACCAGGGAAAAACAAGAAAATAGCACGTAATGCAAAAGAGCCTCTAATGCGAGGGAACATGCGATAGATTCGGTAATGTGCAAAGGTGTTCAGGACGGTAAAGAGGCGAAGCGCATTGCTAAAAGGACGCATTATTTTCCTTGGGTTTTGGCAAAGTGTTTGATTTTCGCCTCAAGGCGATCGGTGGATTGGCGTAAGCTGTCGACATCTTGATAAAACGCTTTAGCCTCGTTCTGGCTGACCGTGAGCTGAGATTCGTATAAAAGAAAGTCAGATAAATTGCGTTTCAGCGAACTCAAGAAAACTTGGCCTTGATGTTGAATGCGCTCGGCGCTGAGTTGAAATAATTGAGAGACCGTGCGGCCCACTTTGGGCTCCAGCAATGCGCCCCAGTCGATATGCAAATCTTCGATCAGTTGCAATAACTTCGCAGCCAGTTGCACATCGCCGTCAATCGCAACGGCCATTTTATTTGGCTCGGCATTGAGCTGTGCTCGCCATTGAGCCATATCGCCACTGAGGGTGAGGTCGGCTTGTTGGCGAGCACTATGGTCAGAAAATAAGTGCAGGCCTTCTGGGTTGACATCTATAGTGAGGCTCAGCTCGGGCTCTGTGCACAAAAAGCGCAGCCGTTTGCCCGCTAAAGTCTGAAGGTGCGCCCGATTAACGGGGTCGCTGAGCAGCATCGGATTGATGACGCGTTCAATACTCGGCAGCAAAGAGTTGAGTAAAAACAGCGGCAGCTTCATGGATCAGTCCTTAAATCCTCGATGCAAAGCCACAATGCCGCCTGTCATATTATGATATTCGCACTGAACAAAGCCGGCTTCTTCCATCATGTCTTTTAATGTCTCTTGATCTGGGTGCATGCGGATAGACTCGGCCAAGTAGCGGTAGCTTTCAGCATCATTCGTCACCAATTTGCCCATCTGCGGCAAAATATTAAATGAGTAAAGGTCATAAAGCTTGGATAGCGGCTTGTGAACGGGGTGCGAAAACTCCAACACAAGTAGACGACCGCCGGGTTTAAGGCAGCGAAGCATAGAGCGCAGCGCCTTTTCTTTATGCGTGACATTTCGCAAACCAAAGGCGATGGTAATAACATCAAAGGTGTTGTCTTCAAATGGCAGCTCTTCTGCATTGGCTTGCACAAACTGAATATTCTGCCAATAACCTTGGTTGAGTAATTTTTCTTTACCCACCTCAAGCATGCTTTCATTGATATCAGCAAGCGTGACTTCACCGCTTTGGCCGACCAGTTTTGAAAATTCGCGCGTAAGGTCGCCTGTGCCACCGGCAAGGTCGAGAATTTTCTGGCCTTTGCGGGCTCCAGACATCTGGATAGTGAGGCGTTTCCATAGACGATGAATGCCAAAAGACATCAGGTCATTCATGAGATCGTATTTCTGTGCAACAGAGTGGAAGACTTCTTTTACTTTGTCCTGCTTTTCTTCAACGGGGACTTGCTGAAATCCAAAATGGGTGGTTTTATTGTTGTCGTTTTCCGTCATTGCTGTCTGTCCAAAACTCGATGAATTCGCATAATAGCAATTAAATCTGGCGGCTGCATGTTCAGTTTACGCCAAATAACCTAAAATATGGACCAAACAAAAAAGGTGCCTGAAATGAACTTCCCAACCATTGAAGACTACGTTGGTAAAACACCGTTAGTGCGCTTGCAGCGCATCGTGCCGAATAATAACTGTATTTTGGCCAAGCTGGAGGGGAATAACCCAGCGGGTTCAGTGAAAGACCGACCTGCACTGAATATGATTAAGCAGGCGTCGCTTCGAGGTGAGATCCAACCTGGCGATACATTGATCGAGGCAACCAGTGGCAATACGGGTATCGCACTGGCCATGGCTGCTGCGGTTATGGGCTATCGAATGATTTTGATTATGCCCGCTAATGCCAGCGAGGAGCGCAAAATTGCGATGCGTGCTTACGGTGCTGAGTTGATCGAGGTCACTAAAGAGCAAGGCATGGAAGGAGCCCGAGACTTGGCATTAAGTATGCAGAGCGAAGGCAAAGGTAAGGTACTAAACCAGTTTGGTAACCCCGACAACCCCGCCGCGCATTATGCCACCACAGGCCCTGAAATCTGGCAGCAAACGCAAGGTAAGATCACGCACTTTGTTAGCTCGATGGGCACAACAGGAACGATTATGGGCGTCTCAAAGTATTTGAAAGAGCAAAATCCAGAGATTGAGATCGTGGGTTTGCAACCCGCTGATGGCGCGTCAATTCCAGGAATTCGCCGCTGGCCTGAGGCTTATTTGCCTACGATTTTTGATGCATCGCGGGTTGATCGCGTGATCGATATTGATCAACCGCTTGCTGAGAATACCATGCGCGAGCTGGCTAAAAGAGAAGGTATCATGGCTGGAGTATCCTCAGGCGGCGCGATTGCTGGCGCTTTAAAGGTGGCCGAGCAGGTGGAAAACGCGGTCATTGTTGCGATTATTTGTGATCGCGGTGACCGCTATTTATCGACTGGGGTGTATTGAGCATGAATATTTTGGTTTTTGATGTTGAAACGGTGCCAGATGTTGAGGCCGCAAGGCGTCTGGGTGAGTTTGACGGTATTGATGATGATGGCGTAGTTAAGGCTTTGTTTTTAGAGCGCCAACAAGAAGCGGGAACCACTTTTTTGAAGCATCCGATGCATCAGGTGGTAGCCATTTCCTGTGTCTATGTGAATACCCAAGAGGATCAGCTGCATGTGTGGTCTTTAGGCAATGAAGCGGATGATGAGTCGGTATTAATACAAAACTTTTTCGATGGTTTGAAGAAAAAGCAGCCGACGCTGGTTTCTTGGAATGGACAAGGCTTTGATCTGCCTGTTTTGAGCTATCGAGCGATGAAGCATAAGCTGTCGATCCCTAATTTTTGGCGTCAAGATGGCGATTATAAGTGGGATAATTATTTGAACCGTTTTCATGAGCGTCATACTGACTTGATGGATGTTTTGGGCTTTTATACAGGACGCGCAAATGCCCCGTTAGATCAAGTCGCAAGCATTATGGGGTTCCCGGGTAAGATGGGCATGGATGGCAGCAAAGTTTGGCAGGCTTACCAAGACGGTAAATTATCGGCCATTCGCGATTATTGCGAGACTGATGTGCTCAACACTTATTTGGTGTATTTGCGCTATAACCTGATGCGTGGCGCATTAAACGCTGAGCAATATGAGGATGAAGAATTGCGCTTAAAAGTTTGGCTAGAAGGCCAGACAGCAGCGCATTTCCATGAGTTTTTGGCCCATTGGCAAGAAGGGGGTTTAGGTGGCTAAACGAAGAAGAAAACGACTGCCTGACACACTCTTTGAGACAGAGGTTCAGCGACTTTCTCATGAGGGCAGAGGTATTGGTGATTACGAAGGTAAGGTGGTCTTTATTGAGGGCGCTTTACTGGGTGAGACGGTCAAATACCAACTGGTTTACAAGCGCAAAACCTTTTTGGAAGCGGTTACTAAAGAGGTGCAAAACCCGTCTGATTTGCGGGTAACGCCACCTTGTGAGTATGCCGAGCTGTGTGGTGGTTGTAGTTTGCAGCATATGCAAACAGAGGCGCAGATTGATTTCAAAGAGCGCACCCTAAAAGAAATGCTGGCACATGCTGGTTGCCCTGAGCCTGAGCAATGGTTGCCGCCATTAACGGGCGACACTTTGGGCTACCGCCGAAAGGCTCGATTGGGCGTTAAGAATGTACCGAAAAAAGGCGGCGCATTAGTGGGCTTTCGTGAAAAGCGCAGCAGTTATTTGGCGGATATTGAGTCCTGCAAAATTTTGGCGCCTACCATCGGTGAGTCATTAACGCAGTTGCGCGAGTTCATTAGCCAGCTGGATGCCTGTGATACTGTGCCTCAGCTTGAGATCGCAGGTGGCGATGAGGATATGGCGATTATTGTTCGTCATCTAGAGCCAATGACCGAAAGCGATCATAACGCTTGGACTGAGCTTTGTCAGCAAAAGGGTTGGCAGCTGTTTTTCCAGCCCAAAGGCCCGGACACGGTGCATCGTGTTTGGCCGCCTCTGGCGCAGGATGAGTCGCCGCGTTTGCAGTATCGCTTAGATGCATTTGATGTAGAGCTGCTCTTTCATCCCACAGATTTTACGCAGGTTAATGCCAGTATTAATCAGCAGATGGTGCCTCTGGCATTGAACTTGCTAGATATACAGCCCGAACACCGCGTATTGGATTTGTTTTGTGGTTTGGGGAATTTCACCATTCCGCTGGCAACCCAAGCTGCTGAGGTGATTGGTGTAGAAGGCAGTCAGGCGATGGTCGAACGAGGTTATGAGAACGCGGCGCATAATAATTTGAGCAATGTGTCATTTTTTGCCGCAGATTTGACAAAGCCTGTGGATCATCAGCCCTGGTATCGTCAAACCTATGACCGAGTTTTGCTTGATCCAGCTCGATCTGGCGCGCTTGAGGTGATAGAGCATTTGAGCGTATGGCAGCCTGAAAAAATTGTCTACGTTTCTTGTAACCCAGCGACGCTGGCGCGAGATGCCGCTAGGTTGGTGCAATTAGGCTATCGCATAACCAGCGCTTTGGTGATGGATATGTTTACTCACACGGCTCATGTGGAGTCGATGATGGCATTTGAGAAAGTGAAAAAATAAAACGATGGTAACTCTGAATCAAAAATTGGTCTTCGATGATGCGCAAGGACTGAGCCTAGATCAGCTGCGATCGGCCGTTCCTTTTGCGAACGAGTCTGGTTTGCAAAAGCTTTATCAAGCGGCCAATTTGGCTTATCAGATTGAGAACGAGGCCAAGCAGCAAGACGATCTTTGGGGAAGTGGCCTAGGTGCGTTTTCTGTTGGCTTGGATATGGTTAACCATTTGGTGGAGTTGCAGGCCGATGTCACCGCGTTAATTGCGGCGATGCTTTATCGTTGTGTTCGTGAAGACCGCCTTTCGCTGCCAAAAGTGCAAAAGCAGTTTGGCAAAGAAGTGGCCGACTTGGTGGCTTCTGTGAGTCGCATGGCGGTGATTAGCTATATCAATGAGCACGATGACTCTGTCATGCTCGGTCAATCGATTTCGCAGATGGATAATTTGCGGCGCATGATCGTGGAAATGATGGATGATGTTCGCGTGGCGTTGATCAAGCTGTGTGAGCGAAAAGCGATATTGGAAGGCTTAAAAGATGCCGATGAGGCGCGTAAAGTAAAGATTGCCCGTGAGGTGATGGAGATTTATGCCCCCTTAGCGCATCGCTTAGGCGTGGGTCAGGTTAAATGGGAGCTTGAGGATTTAGCCTTCCGTTATATTCAACCTGAGATTTATAAAGGCATCGCCAAGCAGCTGGATGAGAAGCGCATTGAGCGAGAAGATTATATCGAAACCACGGTTCAAACACTGAATGACACATTAGGTGAAGCCGGCATTTCGGCTCAGGTGTCGGGTCGAGTGAAACATATTTACAGTATCTGGCGCAAGATGCAGAAAAAGCGTAAAAGCTTTGAGGAAATCTACGATATTCGCGCGCTGCGAGTATTGGTCAATAATGTGGCAGATTGTTATTCCGTTTTGGGTAAGGTGCATTCGCTATGGGAGCCTGTCCCGGGCGAGTTTGATGATTATATTGCAAAGCCTAAGTCCAATGGTTATCAGTCATTGCATACCGCGTTGTTTGGTCCTTCGGGGAAAATTATCGAGGTGCAAATTCGTACGCAACAAATGCATCAAGATGCCGAGCTGGGTGTTTGTGCGCATTGGCGCTACAAAGAAGTGGATGGCAGCAATGATCAGGCCCGTTCGGCCTATGAGCAAAAGCTTGAATGGTTGCGCCACGTTATTGAGTGGCAGGAAGAAATTGGCGGAAGTGATGCACAAGAAGAGCTTCGAGCTGAGCTCAATGCGATTAAAGCCGACCGAATTTTTGTGATTACACCCAAAGGCCATGTGGTGGACGTGCCGTATGGCGCGACACCCGTGGACTTTGCTTATTACATTCATACTGAAGTCGGCCACCATTGTCGCGGAGCAAAGGTAAATGGCCGTATCGTACCGTTAACGCATACCTTGCAGACGGGCGATCAAGTGGAGGTTTTGACCACAAAAGAAGGTGGACCCAGTCGAGACTGGTTGAACCGAGATGCGGGTTATGTAACATCGGCTCAGGCAAGAGGGCGCATTCGAGCGTGGTTCCGCGAGCTTGAGCGAGAAGAGAATATTCAGGCGGGTAAGAGCTTGCTTGATAAAGAGATTCGCCGTTTGTCATTGCGCAAGTTAGACCTTGAGCAAGTACTTCCTAAGCTGCAAGCGCAGACAGTTGAAGAGATGTATATGCTCATTGGTACGGGCGACCTTCGCGTCAGTCATGTGATCAGCTTAAGTCAGCAATTATTACTCGATGAGCTGGATAATGAGTTTGATGGTGATGAGCAAGAAACGCTGCAATTGCGTCAAGCCTCTGATAGTAGCGAGCAAACCGCGGAAATTACCGTTGAAGGCGAGTCGGGTATGCTCATTAAGCTCGCGGCCTGCTGCAGCCCTGTGCCGGGCGAGTCTATTCTGGGCTATATCACGCGAGGCGCTGGGGTCAGTGTGCACCGCGAAGACTGTGTTAACCTTCAGCATTTGCAACAAACTCAGCCTAAACGCATTATCGAAGTGAGTTGGGGTCATCATCAAAATGTCACCTATCCCGTGCGTATTTTTATCAAGGCACAGGATAAAGAAGGCCTGCTCAATGAGATTGTCGGCGTATTGTCCAGCACGCCAGTAAACGTCACAGCCTGTCAAACGCAATCGCATCGTGCAGATAAGACAGCCAGCTTATGGATTACTTTTGAGATTCCAAATATCGACTCATTGAGCCGAATTTTCTCTCGCCTAGAGCAGCTGCCTTTTGTGCTGGATGCTCACCGAATTAATCTGAAAGATGGATGAGTAAGCGCTACACCCTTCAAGACGCCATTGCTCTTATGACGGCGCTAAGAACGCCGACATATGGCTGTGCTTGGGATGCTCGGCAGACCATGGAGTCGATCATGCCTTACACCCTTGAAGAGGTGTATGAGCTTGCAGAGGCAATTGCTGATCAACAGGATGAGGCGATCAAAAAAGAGCTGGGCGATGTGCTATTTCAGGTGTTGTTTTTTGCGAAAATCGCAGAAGATGAACAGCGATTCACTCTTGATGATGTCGCCGATGCGCTTGTCAAAAAAATGGTGTTTCGCCACCCGCATGTCTTTCCTGATGGGAGTTTGTCCTCTTTTGGTCAATGCGAAGCAGCGAGCTTAGAAGCCGTTGGCGAAACCTGGGCAGGTTTGAAGGCCAAAGAGCAAAACGCTCTCGCAGAACAAAGCACTCTTGCAGAAGCAGCAGAAAAAGGAGAAGAAAAAGTCGCGGAAGATGAAATAACAGGTCAAAAAGCAACACGCGATGAAGATCAGCCGTCCACGCAAGCTTACACCTTGGATGAGGTTTCGTTTGCTGCGCCTGCGCATACGGTGGCGTATCAATTGCAGAAAAAAGCCGCACAAGTAGGGTTTGATTTTCCTGATATGACGAGCGCTTTAGCAAAGCTGCAAGAAGAGGTGCAAGAGTGTCAGGAAGCGCTAATTGAGCGTGACCGCGCCGCGCAGTTAGACGAGCTAGGCGATGTGCTCTTTAGTGCGATCAATATCGCGCGAAAATTAGGTGCAACGCCTGAAGAAGTTTTATTACAGTCCAACCAAAAATTTCGCCAAAGAATGAATGCTGTTGAGTCAGTTTTAAGGCAGCAAGGAAAAACGCTCAAAGCCGCTTCATTAAAGGAGGTGGACGAGGTTTGGTCTGAAATTAAGGTGTGAAATACCTGTAAAAATTACAGTTTTATGACAGATTTTGTCATCAATTCGTAACAATTATGCATCATAATGTCGCCTCCTAGATCTACAGGTTATCGACATGTCCGTATTAAAGCTCCTTGCTGGTGCAATCGCCAGTGTGAGTCTAGTCGCTGTGGCGCATTCTGCAACAGTTGATCAGGCAATTTCAAAAGCGACTCAAGCAAATCAAGAAGGCCAAGTGGCACAAAAAGCCATTAATGAAATGGATAATGAAATCCGTGCAATGGAGCGTGAGTACGCGGATATCGTGGCTCAGTCAGAAGGCCTAAGTATTTATCTTCAGCAGCTTCAAAAGCAAGTGAACTTCCAGCGTGAGCAATTAGCTAAAATCGATGGCTCAATTCAAGCCGCTAAAGATATCGACCGCGATATTGAGCCGTTAATGGTCAATATGGTCCAGCAGTTAGCGCAATTCATTCAATCTGACCTGCCTTTTTATACACAAAGCCGCCTTGCTAAAGTCACTGATCTAGAAAAGATGTTAGAAGATGCCGAGCTAACCGTTGCTGAAAAATATCGACGCATCTTAAAAGCCTATCAAGAAGAAGTGGACTACGGCTCAACGCTGGAAAAATATCGCGATACATTGGAAGAGAAAAATATCGATGTCGATTTTTTGCGTGTTGGGCGTTTAACGTTGGTTTACCTAACGCTTGATCAACAAGAAATGGGTGTCTGGGATCAAAACGCGAACGCATGGGTTGCCGTCGATGAAGTTAAGCGAAATGACATTATTAAGGCGATGCGCATTGCGAGCGAGCAAGCGGCTCCAGCCTTGGTTAAAGTGCCTGTTGTCGTGCCTGAGTAAGTGGAGATAAAAATGAGCAATGTAGTAAAAACACTGAAGCGCACATTCGTTGGCCTAATGACAGGTTT
>JBPEWS010000186.1:0-14512 GCA_052032465.1 Pseudomonadales bacterium | reverse complement strand
CCTTGGACAAGGATAGAGAACATAACCACCGCAAAGGTCATCACCACGATAAAGTCGCGCACTTCAAGGTTGTCTAAAGCTTCTATTGGATAACCCGTTGGGATGGTTAATGCTAAAGCTAGTGCCAAACCTCCGCGCAGGCCGCCCCACCAGAGAATGCGAACTGACATTGGGTTATATTGACGAAACGGTTTAAAGAAAAGGTAGCTGACTTTAATACTGATATATCTTGCGAACAACACAAGAGGGATGGCAAATAGGGCAGGCAATAGCTCTTTTTCGCGGATATCAAAGAGCAGCAAAGTCAGGCCAATCATCAAAAACAAAACGCCATTAAGAAATTCGTCAACCACTTCCCAGAAGCGATCTAGGTGTTGTTTACTATCCTCAGAAAAGCCAGTTTTACGTGTCCAGTTACCGATGATAATGCCTGAAACCACCATCGCTAGCGGGCCTGATACATGGAAAAACTCTGCGCAAACATAGCCAGCGGTTGGAATCGCCAGCGTTAACATGAGCTCTAGTGAGTGGTCATTGGTTGAGCTGATTAACAGGTGGAATAAAAGCCCGAGGAAAAACCCATAGGTGATTCCTCCTAAAGCTTCAACAGCAAAGAGCTGCGCAACATCAAGAGCCGTGGGCTCAACGTCGCTAAATGCAAAGGCGGATAGTGTAACGAAAAGCACGAAACCAAAGCCGTCATTAAAGAGCGATTCACCTTCGATTTGCGTTGATATTCTTGTGGGAGCATGAAGCTTTTTAACAATGGCGAGCACCGCAATAGGGTCGGTCGGAGAGATCAAAGCGCCAAATAAAAAGCAATGGATGAGATCAAAGGGAATATCAATGGCCTGAAGAAAGTAATACAAACCATAGCCAACAATTAGGGTGGATAAAAGCGTGCCAACCGCTGTCAGCGTGGCGATTTCCCACTTTTGGTCTTTAAACTGATCCAATTTGACAAACAAACCGCCGGCAAACAAAAGAAAGCCTAATACGCCATCTAATAAAAAGTCAGAAAAGCTCATCTGAGCGACAACTTGAGCGGCGATTTCTTGAAGCGAAAAAATATCAAACTGACCCAGTAAGACGATGGCTAAAGAGATCATCAAGGCACTGGCTGTAATCGTGATGGTGCTTTGCAGCTTGATGATTTTGCTGCTCACTAAGGCGATGATCATCGCAGCGAAAGCTAAAAGACAAAAGGTAGTGTAAGCCGTCATTGGAATATCCTAGGCAAAGCAGCCACTATAAGTAAATTACATTTAAATAACAAACAACTTGGGGAGCTCACGAACAGGTTTTTCACAAAGGTGTTGCTAAGCTGTAAAAAAATAAGGAGAACCCATGTCATTACTCAAACAATACTGCCTTGTGAACGGGCAATGGATCGCTTCCACAAGTGAAAAAACCGCCGATGTTACAAACCCGTCAACGGGCAAAGTAGTCGCTACGGTGCCACAACTGCAAGAAAGTGAAGTCGAAGATGCGGTTGAGGCGGCGCATCAAGCCTGGCTAAGCTGGCGCGATACCCCAGCTAAAGAGCGTAGTCGCTTGCTAAAAAAATGGTTTGAATTGCTTAGCGAATCTGCCGATGAGATAGCAAATATTATGGTTCAAGAGCAGGGTAAGCCACTTAATGATGCAAAAGCTGAAATGGCCTATGCCAACAGCTTTATCGAGTGGTTTGCCGAAGAGGCTAAACGTGCTTACGGCAAAACCTTGCCATCACCGAATTCACACGATCGATTATGGACCTTAAAACAGCCTGTCGGAGTCTGTGGCATTATTACGCCTTGGAATTTCCCTGCGGCGATGATTACTCGAAAAGTAGGCCCTGCTCTGGCAGCGGGTTGCAGCTGTGTGATCAAGCCTGCCATGCAAACACCGCTGACGGCTTTGGCTATGGCAGCGCTGGCCGAAAAAGCGGGTATCCCGAAAGGTGTGATCAATGTAGTTACTGGCGATGCAAAAATGATTGGTCAAGTGCTCACCACGCATGATCGAGTGCGCAAAGTTTCGTTCACGGGCTCAACACAGGTAGGGCGATTACTCATGGAGCAAAGCGCAAGCACGATAAAAAAGCTGTCATTAGAGCTGGGTGGCAATGCGCCGTTTTTAGTTTTTGATGATGCCGATATAGAGGCAGCAGTTGATGGTTTGATCAAGGCGAAATTTCGCAATACTGGGCAGGTATGCATTGCACCCAATCGAGTTTATGTACAATCAGCCATCTATGAGAAGTTCGCTGAACTCCTTAGCGAGCAAGTTAGCACATTAACTGTGGCTGATGGGCTGCAAGAAGGTGCGGATATTGGCCCATTAATTGACCAAGATGGCTTAGAAAAAGTCCAATCGCATGTCCGTGATGCACTGGATAAGGGAGCTCAAATTGTGGTGGGTGGCCAAGTTCATGAATTAGGTGGAACGTTTTATCAACCAACGGTGCTTCGTGACGTAAGTGCCGATGCGCTACTGACTCAGGAGGAAACCTTTGGCCCGGTTATCCCATTGATACGCTTTGAAACGGAGCAAGAGGCCATTGAACAAGCTAATGACACCATTTATGGTCTTGCCGCATATTTCTTCAGCCAAGACATTGCCAGAGTCTTTCGCGTTAGTGAGGCGATCGAGGCAGGAATGGTGGGCGTAAACTCTGGCTCCTTATCAAATGCGGCTAGCCCATTTGGTGGAGTTAAGCAGTCGGGTCTGGGTCGAGAAGGCGGCGAAGAAGGGTTGGAGGAATATCTTGAAACTAAGTATGTCCGCTTGGGCAATATTTAGCCCTTGCGCTGCTGCGCTCCTTAGGCCCTTTGGCAATGAGCATTAATAATAAAAAAGCCGCTGGTGTGATCGCAGCGGCTTTTTTGTTTAACGTTTTAGCGCGTTGCTTTAATCCAGCTTTGAAATATCCGCCACATTCATAAACAACTGCTGCAGGGCTGCGAGCAAGGCCAAACGGTTATCGCGAATAGCAGCATCATCAGCCATAACAATCACATGGTCGAAAAAGAGATCAACACGTTCACGAAGATCCGCTAATAAGACTAATGCTTGGCCATAAGCTTGATCAGCCAATAGAGGTGACTGAGCGGCTTGTTTTTCTTGAATCTGCTGCCAAAGCTGAGTTTCTTGCTCTAATTCAAACAACGATTCATCGACCTTGAGCTCTGACACGGCTTGATCAGATTTCGCGAGAATATTACTCACGCGTTTGTTTGCCGCTGCTAAGGCTTCTGCTTCTGGCATATCGCTAAATTGCGCTACAGCCTGAACACGCGCATCAAAGGCGACGGGTCGAGTTTCTTGAGTTGCCTGAACAGCCGCCACAGCCTGAGCGCCAATGCCCTTTTCTTGGTACCAGGCGCGATAACGCCCTTCAACAAAGCGCAAAACATCTGCTAATACCGTATCGTTACTGAGCTTATCTGCAAAGCTCGCCATGCTGATTTTTACCAGCTCGGCAAGATCCAGCGGTAACTGCTTTTCGATCAAAATACGCAAAATACCTAGGGTTGCTCGACGAAGTGCAAATGGATCTTTGTCTCCTGTAGGGAATTGGCCAATACCAATAATGCCCACTAGGGTGTCGATTTTATCAGCCAACGAAAGTGCAAGGCCAACTGCGGTGCTCGGTAGTTCATCTCCTGAAAAGCGCGGCAGATACTGCTCTTTAAGCGCCAAGGCAAGCTCGGCGGGTTTGCCTTCTTTGCTGGCATAGTAATAGCCCATGATGCCTTGTAAGTCAGTGAACTCGTAAACCATATCCGTGACCAAGTCCGACTTTGCAAGAGCGCCGGCCTCTTGAGCCAAAGCTTGATCAGCTCCAATTGCAGCGGCGATTTTGCCTGCAATGAGGCTGAGTCGCTCGGTTTTGTCGGCCAAGGTGCCAAGCTCGTTTTGAAAGACCATGCTTTTGAGCATTTCACCGTGTTCGGCGAGTGTTTTCTTTTGATCCGTTTCGAAGAAAAACTTAGCATCTGACAAGCGAGGGCGAACCACTCGCTCATTGCCTTGAATAACGGCTTGAGGGTTTTTGCTGTCGATATTACTGATGGTGATAAAGTTAGGCAGTAATTTGCCGTCCTTATCCAAAACCGTAAAGTATTTCTGGTTGCTTTCCATGGTGTAAATCAGCGCCTCTTGTGGCACGTCAAGGAACACTTCTTCAAACTGACCGGTCATGGCGACAGGCCACTCCACCAATGCGGTGACTTCCTCAAGTAAGTCCTCATCAATTGTCGCTGTTCCACCGAGCTTTTGCGCTTCAGCTTCAATCTGAGCTTTGATCATCAGTTTGCGGCGTTCAAAATCGGCCAGCACATAGGCTGTTTCTAGGGCGGCAGCGTAATCCGTCGCTTGCTTGAAGCTAACAGCTTCAGGGTGATGAAAGCGATGACCTAGAGACTGACGACCTGTTTTTTGAGCAATAATGTCGGCATCGATCACGCGATCATCTAGCATGAGTACGGCCCATTGTGTTGGACGAACAAATTGCGCTTTGCGATTACCCCAGCGCATGCGCTTAGGGATCGGTAGCTGATCAAGTGATTTATTAATCATCTCGGGTAATAGCTCGGACAAATGCTTACCTTGCTCTTGAAGGGTATAAGCGAGCCATTCGCCTTTATCCGTGCTCAAGCGGCTTAATTGATCAACGGTTGTGCCACAGGAGCGGGCAAAGCCCTCGGCAGCTTTAGTTGGCTGGCCATCTTTGAACGCGGCTTGAACAGCAGGTCCACGGCGCTCAATCTCGCGGTCGGGTTGTTTTTCTGGCAGGTTTTCAAGCAAAAATGCTAAGCGACGCGGCGCAGCATAAGTAGTCACGCTCTGCGTTTCAATGCCGGCTGCATTCAGCTGAGCGACGACACCGGATGTCAACGCATCGGCCAAGGTTTTCAAGGAGGTAGGCGGTAGCTCTTCTGTACCGAGTTCAAATAAGCAATTCACGGTGTTCATGCTTTTTTCTCCTTTTTCTTCTTGTTCTTTTGTTTCTCGATTTTTGCTAAGACCTCATCACGAATGTCGGCATCGGCCAGTGGGAAGCCCAAAGCGGCTCGGGAGTCAAAATAGGCTTGTGCTACTGCACGAGCTAGCGTACGAACACGCAGTATAAAACGCTGACGCTCGGTGACGGAAATCGCTTTGCGTGCATCTAGAAGGTTAAAGGTATGCGAGGCTTTAAGCACAAATTCATAGGCGGGTAAGGCCAGTTTATTTTCGATCAGCGACAGGCATTGTTTTTCGCAATCATCAAACAGCTGGAACAAAAAGTCAGTATCCGCGTATTCAAAATTATAAGTAGACTGCTCAACTTCGTTTTGGTGGAACACATCGCCATAGGTAGTGACACCAAACTCGCCCTCAGACCAAATCAAATCGTAGACGTTATCCACGTTTTGGATATACATCGCCAAGCGCTCAAGGCCATAGGTGATCTCGCCAGTGACGGGGTAGCAGTCAATGCCGCCAACTTGTTGGAAATAAGTGAACTGCGTGACTTCCATACCATTAAGCCAAACTTCCCAGCCTAGGCCCCAAGCGCCAAGGGTAGGCGACTCCCAGTTATCTTCAACAAAGCGAATATCATGTTCTAGTGGGTCAAAGCCCAACATTTTGAGTGAGTCGAGATAAAGCTCTTGGATATTATCGGGTGATGGCTTCAAAACCACCTGAAACTGGTAATAATGCTGTAAGCGGTTAGGGTTTTCGCCATAACGGCCGTCAGTTGGACGACGGCTAGGTTGTACATAGGCAGAGTTCCAGCGCTCAGGCCCGATCGAGCGCAAAAAAGTCGCTGGGTGGAAGGTGCCAGCGCCAACTTCCATGTCCAGTGGCTGCAGCACAACGCAGCCTTTATCAGCCCAAAACTGCTGAAGAGTAAGAATCAACTCCTGAAAAGTCATCGTTTTAGCGGAATCGCTCATGGTAAATCGCTTTGTTAAACAAAAGCGTAATCATAAAGGCTTATGAGTGCTGAATAAAGTGCAAGGCTGTAAAACTCCAACGTCAGCGTTATTTGCTTCGCTAACCCAGTGGGTTTTCGTAACGAGGTGTAGACAATAGTTAGTCTCTGTGCGAAGTCATGCGTGTTGTGGAGCCTTTTTATGGCATTATTTTTTTAGTTATTATCGCTATTTGTTTATTGGTTTATTTGATATTCGCTATGAACGGTAGAAATCTCCTATTATCAAGCGCATCAGGCTATCCTTTTGGGCTCGTTTTTTCGCGGCTTGCGTTTTGCTGCTTTGCTTGGCTAATAATAGCTGGGCAGCAGTCACACCCACTTGTCCGACTCTTGGCCCCGGCCTGCTTCAAACAACCTACGACACAACGGGCTATGTTTCTTCTCCGGGCTCGGCAGCCGAGTTTCAGACGATTATTACCACCTTCGGCACGGATGTGCTTCGGTTTGGTACGGGCACGGTGACCAATATCAATGGCTCGGGAAACCCTTTTGGTAACCAAGAAGACTATTTGAACGTGCCTGCTGATGGGTTTTATGAATTGGGTATTAATGGTGACGATGCAGTTGAGCTATTAATTAATGGCAATGTTGTCTCGGGTTGGTATGGCGGTCATGGCGCTTTTGCTGGAGGCAGTCAGCCAAATCCTGCGTTTAATACCACCTTGGCATTAGAGGCGGGTTATCACTTGCTTGAGTTTCGTATGGAAGAAGTCGGTGGTGGGGATAATTATTTCTTATTTTGGCGAAAACCAGCGGATACAAATTTCAGTATCGTGGGTAGCAGCAACCCCGATGAGTTACAGCATTGCCCGCGCAATGTTTTCTTGTCCTTACAAAAGAATGTCACCGTGATCGATGATCCTGTTAATGGCACGACACTGCCAAAAAGCATTCCTGGCGCAACAGCGATTTACACGCTAGATATCACCAATTCGGGCAACCGATCGCCAGATGCCAATAGCCTTATTATCTCTGATGGAATCCCCAGCAATGTTGAGCTCTTCGTGGATAATTATGATGGTACAGGCCAGAGCGTTAAGTTTACGGATACGAATAATAGCGGCCTCACCCTAAACGCTTCGGGTATTCGCTATTCCGCGATAGGCGACCCATCTTGCAGCGATAATTACACGCCTGTTAGCACGGGAGGCTATGATGCTAATGTGAACTATCTTTGCATTACTCCGGATGGGGTGATGAACTTTGATGAGCTCACGGCCAGTGGCTTTCAGTTAGAGTTTCAAACCCGAGTCAAATAGGCCTCAGCCGTTATGCAAAGACATCAGATAAGTCAGCAAATGGCTGTTAGGTAATGAAATAGCAAAGCACGGCTTTATGCCGTTGGCAGTAATGAGTCTACGTAGTTTTTGGTCAGTATAGGAGCTAAACCGACAGGAGAGCTTCTAAGGCTTAAGCTAATTTGGATTTGATTTTTGCACTGAAGGCGCCCATATCCACACGACCTTGGACTTGGCCACGTAATGCGCCCATCAATTTGCCCATGTCTTTAATGCTGGCAGCACCTGTGTCAGCAATCGCTTGCTCGATCAATGCGTCTTGCTCATCATCGGTGAGTTGGGCAGGGAGGAATTCTTGAAGGATGACGATTTCAGCTTGCTCGATTTCAGCAAGTTCTGGACGTCCGCCATCATTATACTGCTTGATGGATTCTCGACGCTGTTTAACCATTTTGTCGAGAACCTGCAGTACTTCTTCATCACTCAGCTCTTTGCGCTCGTCTACTTCGATTTGCTTGATCGCAGACATGGCAAGGCGGATAGTACCAAGGCGCGCCTTGGCTTTATCACGCATAGCCTGCTTAACGGCTTCTTGCAGTTGCGCTTTAAGAGCTGACATGAGTATGTTTGCGTGTACGGTTATTAGTACAAACGCTTACGAGAAGCTTGCTCGCGTGATACTTTTTTCGCGTGACGCTTAACCGCTGCTGCTTTTAGGCGCTTACGCTTTTGCGTTGGCTTTTCATAAGTTTCGCGGCTGCGAACTTCAGCCAAGATACCTGCTTTTTCGCATGAACGCTTGAAGCGACGAAGTGCGTAGTCGAACTGCTCGTTTTCTCTTACTTTTACCTGAGGCATGAAAAAATCACCTTCTTTATAAATTTGTTTCGGGTTTTGGGGCTAACAATGCTATGCTTGCTGGCCATAAAAACAGATGCGCGATTCTATCGTTTTTTAAAACAGTTTGCAAAGGGTAAATGCTATGTCGTCCATTATTTTGGGCATTGAGACCTCTTGTGATGAGACCAGTGTTGCGTTGTATTGCGCGCAGCAGGGCTTATTAGAGAATTTGGTATACAGCCAAATTGATTTACACAAACAATATGGCGGCGTCGTGCCTGAGCTGGCCAGCCGCGATCATGTCCGTAAATTATTGCCATTGGTTAAAGAAGCGTTAGCTAAGCGCGAACTGAGTTTGGCCGATATTGCTGCCATTGCCTATACTGAGGGACCGGGTTTGGTTGGCGCTTTATTAGTGGGCGCGGCATTTGGCCGAGCATTAGCTTATGCGCTGAGTGTTCCTGCAGTGGCGGTTCATCATATGGAAGGGCATTTATTGTCGCCTTTACTCGCTGATGAAAAGCCGAGTTATCCTTTTGTTGCCTTATTGGTCAGTGGAGGACATTCTCAATTAATGGCGGTTCGCAAGCCTGGTGATTATACCTTATTAGGCGAGAGTATTGATGATGCGGCAGGTGAAGCGTTTGATAAAACTGCAAAAGCGATGGACTTACCTTATCCCGGAGGGCCTTCGATTGCAAAACTGGCCGAGCAGGGAAACCCTAATGCCTTTGATTTTCCCCGTCCATTAACAAAAAAACCGGGTTGCGACTTTAGTTTTAGCGGTTTAAAGACAGCTGTATTGATTGCCCTGAAAAAAGCGCAGCAAAGCCCCGAGGGGCTGACAGATAAGGTTAAAGCGGATATTGCAGCCAGCTTTCAAGCGGCGGTGACAGATACCCTAGTGATTAAGTGTAAGCGCGCATTAAAGCAAGCAGGGATGAAAACCTTGGTTGTCGGCGGCGGTGTCAGCGCGAACAAACAGCTGAGAGAAAAACTGGCGGTGACGCTGGAAAAAATGGGTGGTCAGGCGTATTATCCGCCCCTTGCGTTATGCTCTGATAATGCCGCTATGATTGCCTATGCTGGGTTTTTGCGTTGGCAGGCTGGAGAGCGAGCTGAGCTGGCCTTAAATGTGCGAGCGCGATGGCCACTAACGCAGTTAGCGGCACTTTCGGAATAATATTTTTTCGACAAAGACGAACAACGGCTTAACCACAAACGATTGAGATAGAGAACTGACAAGCTATGGCGACAATTTTTATCAATGAATTAGCAATCAAAATGCATATTGGTGTTCCTGAATGGGAGCGTCGTGTGCGACAAACGGTTTTGGTCGATTGCGAAATGCGAACGGATATTCAGTCGGCGGCCAGTGCACAAGATATTGCTCAAACCATTAATTATCAGACGGTGGTTGATGAGCTAGAAGCCCTAGCAATGTCTAAGCCTTATGTTTTGGTGGAAAGCTTAATTGAAGATATGGCCGATTTGATTGAAAAAGACTTTAAGCCAAGCTGGCTATCGCTGAAGGTTACCAAGCCATTCGCTATTGCTAATGCCGCAGGTGTTGGGGTCAAAATCGAGCGAGGCACGCGCTAGTTCTGGCGCCAAGCGAGCGATGCCCAAGGTTCTGATCAGTTTAGGAAGCAACCTGAATCGAGAACAGAATATCCAGCAGGCGATCGAACAGCTCAGCGAGCGCTTTGCCGAGCTTACGGTTTCTGCTCAAAAAGAAACGCCTGACTACACCGAGGCGGGAGCGCCTTACTTAAACGTTGTTGTCGCCTTTGAGACCGCTTATTCCCCTTGGACAGTGCGAAGCGTGCTCAAGCAGCTTGAAAACGACTTTGGCCGCGACCGCAGCCAGCCTGCAAAAGTGAGCTTGGATGCTGACCTGCTGCAATATGGCGATAAAATGATTCATACGGATTTATTGAAGCTACCCAGCGATGATATGCAGCTTAGCCATATCCAAGCATTGATCAAAACACTAGAGTCTGAGCCTGAAGACTCGGGCAGCTCAAAGTAATTTAAACTCGCCACTTAATTGGCTAAACCCCATTAGATCAACATTATTTCATAGTTTATGTTTATACTAAGGCGGTTTGTTTTTTTAGCCTAATAAGATGAACTCAACAGCCCAAACTCCTTCGTTAAAACGGCGCTTGTCTTTTTCTCTGCTGATGCTGTATGGCCTTGGCACGATTTTGGGCGCGGGTATTTATGTCTTGATCGGCAAGGTAGCCGGTGTTGCCGGTATGTATGCGCCCATCGCGTTTTTGGTGGCGGGTGTATTAGCAGGCTTGTCTTCGTATAGTTTTGCCAAACTCAGCCAGCGCTATCCGCGTGCCTCTGGTGAGGCATTTTATGTAAGGCAGGCTTTTTCACTGTCTTGGCTTGCGCCTTTAGTGGGCTGGATGGTAGTAGCCACGGGTGTGATTTCCTCGGCGACGATTGCTCGAGGCTTCACGGGCTATTTATCCGTTTATGTTGACTGGCCCGAAATCTTCGTCATGACGGTATTGCTCAGCGCTCTGGTTCTACTGGCTTGTTGGGGGGTCGCCGAATCCGTCAGTGTGGCTGCATTAATCACGATTATTGAGCTGCTTGGGTTGGTGTTTGTGATTTGGATGGCCCGTTCTTATTTATCTGATCTACCCATGCGCTTGCCAGAGCTGCTTCCACCATTTGAAGCAGCGATATGGCTGAGCATTATGCTGGGTGGTTTTTTGGCGTTTTATGCCTTTATGGGTTTTGAGGATATGGTCAATATGGCAGAGGAAGTCAAAGAGCCTGAGAAGACCATGCCTAAAGCGATTTTTACCGCCTTGGCAATTGCCTCTGTACTGTATATGGCGGTTGCCGTGGTGGCCGTTTTGGCATTGCCTGCGGCGCAATTAGCCGAGTCGAAGGCTCCTTTGGTGGATTTATTAAACCAGCAAAATGCGCAGGCAGGCCATATCATTGCACTTATTAGCTTAGTGGCGGTGGTTAATGGAGCCTTAGTGCAGCTGATCATGGGTGCAAGGGTGATCTACGGCATGGCACGACAGGGTATGGCGGCTAAACAGCTGGGGCATATTTGGCCAAAAACGCATACCCCTTTGCGAGCCACTTTGTTGGTGGGTTTACTTATTTGGCTGTTCGCGGTGTTTTTCCCTTTGGTCGTTTTAGCCAAATTTACCAGCACGATTGTGGTGATGGTGTTCACTTTAGTGAATTTTGCTCAGCTGCGTTTGCACCTGCGTGAGCACGGTGCTAGCCGTCGGCCTCAGGGCTGGCTCATTCCGCTCGTTGCTGCGATGATGTGTTTATTGTTCTTGGCCATTCAATGCTGGACATGGGTGTCGGGCCTTTAAGCTTTGGTTAGGCTTGGAGGCGTAATTTCACAGTTTATCTTCATAGCAGTTTCGATACTGAAAAAAACAGCATGGAGACTTTATGATTACTTTAAAAGAGCTGAGCAAGCGCCAAGAGTATGAGGCGCTCATTTTGCACTCACTGGATCGTGGACTTTACCAAGCCAGTGTTCGAGTGTCGGCTTTAAGCCAAACAGAGCCAAAAGAACAAGAGCCAAGCGAGCAGGAGCATTTAGTTTTAGATGAGAAGGGAATGCCTCTTCGCGCCAGAAGCTTGTTGGATATGCACCGCCCATTTGAGCGGCTAAAGTTCAAGCGAACCATTTTGCGTCAGGATAGTGCCTATGATGAAATGGTGAGTCATCCTGAGCGCCACGGTGCTAATCGAATGGAGATCGAGCTTAACCCAGAGGAGCTGATAAATAAGCGCTAAGGAGCAGAGCAGACGGTGCTAAGGCAAAAAGAGCTAAAAAAGAACTATAAAAAGTTGAGTGAATTTAATTAAGTTGAGCAAGTAGAGTTAAGTAGAGTAAGAGCCGTGATTGATATTTGTATTTTCCCTATTCCTGGTGCAGTGACATTTCCGGGCACTGTTTTTCCCCTACATGTGTTTGAGCCTCGTTATCGAGAAATGATTCATCACAGCATAGAGACCAAGATGCCCATCGCGATTTGTCACCCTGAACGTCAGCTAACAGAGTCGCGAGAGTTTGATTCGATGGAGCAGGCGCTGCAATCCAATCAAGCCACCTATCAGCCAAATGATATTGTCACGGCAGGCTGGTGCGAGCTTCGAGAAACCACGAGTGATGGGCGCATGTTAGTCGATGTGCATTTGCAGCGACGCTATCATTTAGTCGAGGTGAAGCAAGACTTGCCGTATGCCATTTATGGCTGCGAGACTTGGGAGGATCTTCCTGATGATGAGGCTCAGCAGGCGGAATATCAGGAGCTTAAAGACCAGATTTTATGGCGCTTAAGTGTGATCGGTGATGAGGATGTTCAAATTCAACGACTGATTGGATCAACCACTTGGCAGGAGAAATCGCCAGAAGCGTTTAGCTTTGAGCTGTTTGGCTTGCTGCGTTTTCAACCTGAAGTCATGCAAGATTTATTGGAAATGCGCTCGGTTCACCAGCGGCTACAATTCACGTTGGATATTTTGAACCGCGTTACAGAATAAGCCGAGCTAGAAATTAAAGGTAAATCCAGCTTTTAACATTTTCGTACTGGAAAATTTTGGCGCTCAAGCTAAGCTAGCCGCTGTTTTTGATGAGGTTTCGATGTTATGGATGCTTCCTTACGATCAAAGCTTTCGGCGCTTGGGCCGGGGATTCTAACTGCAACGGCAGCCGTCGGTGGCTCGCACTTAATTGCCTCGACTCAGGCTGGCGCACTGTATGGCTGGCAACTCGCGATTATAATCATTTTGGCGAATGTCTTTAAGTATCCTTTTTTCCGTTTCGGTTTTCAGTATACGTTGGATACTGGCAAGACCCTATTAGAAGGTTACGCGCAAAAAAGCCGCTGGTATCTATGGCTGTTTTTCCTGCTCAATATTTTTTCTTCAATGGTCAATACGGCCGCTGTGGCAATGATTGCCGCGGTGATCTTGCAAACCGCCTTGCCTGATTACTCTGTTGAATGGATGACCTTTGCGGTGCTATTGATCTGCTCAGCGCTGATTTTAGCGGGTCGTTACCACCTTTTAGATCGATTATCTAAAGTCATTATGGTGCTGTTAGCGGTGACGACAATTGCTGCGGTGGTGATAGCCGCAGGAAATGAGCGCAGCCAAATCGATGCCCAACTGATGGCCACGCCTTGGAATTTGGCAGCACTGGGTTTTATTGTCACGCTGATGGGCTGGATGCCAGCTCCGATTGAGATCTCGGTCATTAGTTCGCTTTGGCTAAAAGCGAAGCAAAAAGATCAGGTTGAACACCAAGAGCCGCATCTGACCAAGCAAAATAGCCTATTTGATTTTAATGTTGGCTATTGGGGTACGGCTGTATTGGCTTTGTTTTTCCTTGGCATTGGCGCGTTGGTTCAATACGGCGCACCAGAAGGTGTAGAGCGTGTCGGCGGCGCCTATGTTCGACAGCTGATCAGCATGTATGTCGGTACAATCGGTGAATGGTCGCGTTGGTTGGTCACGTTTATTGCGTTTGCCTGCATGTTTGGTACAACATTGACGATTTTGGATGGCTATTCGCGAACCAATGCCGAGTCTTTGCGCTTAATTCGTGGCCATAACAGTAGCTCGCCAGCGCTGTTTTTGAGCTGGGTGGTGGTTTTGGCATTCGCCAGTATGTTGGTGGTGTTTTTCTTCAAAGGCGCTCTTGGGCCGATGCTAAAATTCGCGATGATTGCAGCTTTTATCACCACGCCTGTATTTGCTTGGCTCAACTTTAGCTTGGTTCGCCACGATGGCTTTCGCCTTAAGGGTTGGCTCTCGCTTTTGTCTTGGGTTGGTCTGGCGTATCTGACGCTATTTACGCTGTTTTTCTTGGTCTATCGGCTACTAATTAGCGCTTAGACCGATATTGAGCATGACAAAGCGCCCAAGCAAAAGCGAGGGGGCTTTGCTAGAACTTATGATGAGCTTTTGTCTTGGTTAGTTGGGCCGGCGCTTTGTTTTTGCCACTGCGTTTCATCGCCGTCTTGACGTGCGTAAATACGCGCGAGAATAAACAAGACATCCGATAGTCGGTTAAGAAACTGTGCGCAGCTAATATTAAAACGCGAGTCTTGCTCAGCCAGTTGCCAAAGCAAGATTTCACTGCGACGACAGAGAGTTCTTGCGCTATGGCAGTAGCTACTGGCTAGGTTTTGACCCGGCAGCACAAACTCCTCTAACGGAGGCAGTTGCTGGTTCCAACGTTCGCCATCAGCGTTGAGCGCCTCAAGCCCCTCATCACTGAAAAAGTGTTGCTCTGGGAGGCAAAGGTCGCCGCCAATATCAAATAATTGATGTTGGATTTGCTCAACCCAGCCGCCGTGGGCAGGGCAGAGCAGTTTGACAAAACCTAGCTGAGCATTGAGCTCATCAACAGCAGCCATAGCTTGAACACGGATATCCGTTTTGGCGATGGAGCTACCAT